>CBFDTJ010000057.1:0-8387 GCA_965612865.1 uncultured bacterium | reverse complement strand
ACCACCGAGATCTACACCTAAGCCTTCGTCGGCAGCGTCAGATGTGTATAAGAGACAGATTAAAGATGCAACACCGCTTTCAACATACTGTTCTCCCCAGGCTATCAGGAAGTGAGGGATAGAGGCATCAACTATACCGGTAAGGATAAGAAGGGGAATTAATTCTTTGGATATACGAAGATCTTTCCCGGATAGTTTCAATACGATGTAAAATACCAGTGTGGCAATAAACAATCTGAGGCTTGTAAATGTCATGGGTTTTATATCTCTTACACCAATTCTTATAAAAAGAAAAGTAGAACCCCATATACACCCAAGTAGAATAAGAACAAGATAAAAATTCCTTCTCTTTTCCATAAGATATTTTTAACATAAGATACTATTGTAGTAAATTTATTTTAGGAGAGATTATGAAGGAAGACATAATCCCTTTTGGGGACAGCGCATTAATAGTAAGGTTTAAAGGTAAAAACCTTGAATCCATAAAAAGGGCAAAGAAAACCGTTGAACTCCTTATAAGAGAGAAAATAAAAGGTATTATAGATTTCATTCCTGCTATTCATTCTCTCACCATTGTCTTTGACCCACTGGTCGTGTCATTTGAAGATTTGAAGAAAAGAATTGAAAAACTTTTACTGGTAGATACTCATGTAAAGTTACCTCCCCCAAGAACTTTTAAGATACCTGTAGTTTATGGAGGAAGATTTGGACCTGACCTTAAATTTGTGGCAGAGTTTAATGGTATCACAGAGGAAGAGGTAATTAAGATTCACTCTGAAAAAACCTACAGGGTGTACATGCTTGGCTTTATACCCGGTTTTGCATATCTTGGGGAAGTTTCAAAAAGGATAGAGACTCCAAGATTAAAGGCACCGAGAACCTCTGTCCCAAAGGGAAGTGTAGGCATAGGTGGAAGCTTCACTGGTATATATCCTGTCTCCTCACCAGGTGGCTGGAGAATCATAGGTATGACATATTTCACCCCCTTTAATCCAGAAAAGATACCCCCTGTGGAGTTTGACATTCTGGATAAGGTGAAATTTGAAAGAGTTTCTGAAGATGAGTTCCTTTCAAGATACAGAGGAAACATAGAGTTTATAGGAGGAAGTAGTGATTAAATTTATCTCCTCAGGCTTAAACACTTCCATTCAGGATAAAGGTAGATTTGGGTATAAAAGGTTTGGAATAACAAACTCAGGTGCAATGGATGATATCTCTTTAAGAATAGTAAATAAACTTGTTGGAAATAGAGATTTTGAGTCTGCAATTGAGTTCACATTGATGGGACCTGTAATTGAATTTAAGAAAGAGGCTATAGTAGCAGTGGGAGGAGGCGAGGTTGAGGTAAAAATAGACGGAAAAAACTTTCCCATGTGGAAGGCCCTCTACATAAAAAAGGGAAGCATCCTTTTCTTTGGAGAGATGAAAAGTGGCTTAAGAGGATATATAGCTATTCAGGGCGGTTTAAACATAAAAGATAATCTTGGGAGTAAATCCTTTGATGAAAGAGGGGGGCTGGGTCTTAAAATTGAAGATGGAACAGAAATTGAAATACAGGATATGGCCGATAAGAGTGTTATAGGTAGAGAAATAGAAAAAAATTTCTTACCCTGCTTTGACGGAACAATCAGGGTAATTACAGGACCAGACAGAGAAAACTTCACCGAAAAATCCTATAACTTATTTTTTTCTACAGATTGGAAAATAAGTCATGAATCGAATAGAATGGGAATTAGATTAAAGGGAGGAAGAATAGAACATTCTGAAAAAGGAGCAAATATAGAATCCCAGGGAATAGTTGAGGGTACGATTCAGGTACCTCCCAGTGGAGAACCGATAATACTTATGAAAGAGCATCAAACCACTGGTGGTTACGCCAGAATAGGAGTTATTGTAACTTGCGATCTTTATAAAATAGCTCAGAGAAGACCAGGAGAATCTGCAAAATTTAAGGAGACAACAATAAAAGAAGCCATTCAGGCTCTAAGAGAAAGAGAGAAATGGCTAAGAGGTATCAAATTTAAAAGAGAGGGAAGGAGGTTTATAATGATAATAAACGGGCAAAGATACCGTGTGGAGGTGGAAAGAGTTGAGTAAGTTTATTGGCATAAACTCCGATGTGGGAGAAAGTTTTGGAAGGTATAAGCTGGGTTTTGATGAAGAATTGATGAAGTATGTCACCTCCATCAATATAGCATGTGGTTTACATGCAGGTGATCCAATGGTTATGAGAAAAACTGTGCTTTTAGCCAAAGAAAACAGGGTGAAAGTTGGGGCTCATCCTTCATACCCTGATCTTCAGGGTTTTGGAAGAAGAAGTATTGAAATGAGCGAAGAGGAAGTAGAAAATTTTGTACTCTATCAAATTGGAGCACTGAGTGCTTTTTTAAAGATTTACAGCCTTCATTTGCACCACATAAAGCCGCATGGTGCTTTATACAATGATGCAATAAAAAAACCGCTGATAGCAAAAGCAATAGGTAAAGCTGTTCTTCTTTTTGATAAAAATGTAAAAATTTACGGTTTAAGCGGGAGTAAAGCTGTAGAGGTGTGGAAGGATATGGGACTTGATGTTTTTGAAGAGGTTTTTGCCGACAGGAATATTTTAGATAATGGTCTTTTAGTTCCAAGAAGGGAACCAAACGCAGTTGTACATGATACAGAGATTATAAGGGATAGAATTACAAGTTTAATAAGGTATGGGGAGATGGAATCAATAAATGGAAAAAGGATAAAGTTAAATTTTGATACAGTATGCGTTCATAGTGATACACCAAACGCTTTAAACATTGCAAAAACAGTAAGGGAAGTGTTAGAAAGAGAGGGACTTACTACAAAAAATGAATAAAACTGTAACAGAGGAGTTTAACAAAGGTACAGCTCTCTATGTAAAAGGAAAAAAGGACGAGGCAATAATTTACTTCAAAAATTTCTCCAAAAAATATCCCGGGCTCCCTGAACCCCATATAGCCCTTGGAGTAATATACTTCAACGACAAAAACATTAAAGAGGCTATTAAAGAATTTAAAATTGCCCTGGAACTTGATCCAGAAAATCCCCTTGTTCACAATAATCTTGGAAATGTTTATAAAGCTATTGGAGAAAAAGAAAAGGCAATCATTGAATACAAAAAGTCCGTAAAAATTGACCCAAATTTTTCGCTGGGATATGTAAACCTTTCAAGTGTTTATGAAGAAATGGGAGAACTCAAAGAAGCATTTAGCTACTTAGAGAAAGCACTGGTTAATACATATGGACTACCAGACAAAGGACTCTCTCTGTTTTTTCGTCTTGCAATTTATTATCTGTTGTTCAATAGATTGGAAGAATCCAGTAAAATGTTAAAGAGAATACTAAAACAGACCCTATTTAAAACAAGCACAGAAATTGTGAATCTCAGAAGAAAGTGTAATGCTTTACTTAAAACCATAAAGAATCTTGATAAACTAAGTGGTGAGGAGAAGGAAAAGGAGATAATCAAAACATTAAGGGAATTTGAATTTAAATATATAGTGAAAGCTATCTCTAAAAACAGACAGTTTTTAAGGAATTGATGATATAATTTAAACAAATGGATAAACATAGTCTTGAAGTAATAGAATACTACAGGATTCTTGAGATACTCAAAAATAAATGTCATACCCCCATGTGCAGGGAAATACTCTCAACTTTCTCACCTTCTTCAGATTTTGAGCTAATTAAAGACAGCATAAAGGAAACAGACGAAGCTAAAGATTTTATTAACAATGAAGGTGGGTTGAGCTTTTCCTCCTATCAGGACATGGAGGACATAATTAAAAAGGTAAAAGTCAGGAGTGTCCTCTCTGGAGAAGAGCTGAGTAAAGTAAAAGAAAACCTTTCCCTTTTTGAGGAGATAAGGAGAGAATTTGAAGAGAATAAGCTAAGATATCCATATCTTTATAGATCCGCCTCGAAATTAAAAAAATTCACTGATCTTAGAAAAGAAATCGAAAGATGTATAGATGAGGAAGGAAATGTTAAAGATGATGCATCCAGTGAATTAAAATCCATAAGGAAGCGTATAAGAAACTTAAGACAAAAAATTATTGAAAAGTTAGAATCTTTGTTTGCTTTATCCACATACAAAAATATGATCTCAGACCATGTAATAACTGTAAGGAACGGGAGGTATGTAATTCCCATAAAAAGAGATTTCATTTCTTACTTCCCATCCATTGTACAGGATACCTCTGGTTCAGGCAAAACCCTCTTTGTTGAACCACAATTTATAGTTCAGAAAAACAACGAATTGATAGAACTCAAAGGTAAGGAGGAACAGGAAGTAAAAAGGGTTTTAACGGCATTATCCAATCGTGTGTCAGATAGAATAAATGATATAGAAACTGCTGTAAGCATTGTGGGATTTCTTGATTTTACATTCCTCAAGGGAAGAGTATCCAACGAATGGGATTGTGTTTCCCCTGTATTTGTAGAAAAGAAGAAGGTAAGAATAGAAGAGGGAAGACATCCCCTTCTTGAGAAAGAAAAGGTTGTTCCAATATCCCTTGAAATAGGTGAAAACTTCAGAGTGCTTATAATCACCGGTCCCAATACTGGAGGAAAAACTGTAACATTAAAAACTATAGGTTTATTTGTAGCTCTTGCACAGAGCGGTTTTCATGTTCCTGCAAAACACTTTGAAACTGGAATTTTTAATGAAATACTTGCTGATATTGGTGAAGAACAGAGCATTGAGCAGAGTTTATCCACATTTTCATCCCACATGAAACACATAGTGAGGATACTTGAAAGATGCGATGATAAATCTCTTGTCCTACTGGACGAGCTCGGAGCAGGGACAGATCCTGAGGAAGGAGCAGCTATTGCTCAGGCTATAACTGAATACCTTCTTAAAAAGAAATCTATTGTGGCCATTGCCACCCATTATCCAAGACTTAAAGAGTTCGCATATAAAGTGGAAGAGGTTGAAAACTGCAGTGTTGGATTTGACCCTGAAACCCTTAAACCAACATATAAACTCCACATTGGAATTCCTGGAGAAAGCCACGCATTAACAATTGCCACCCATCTTGGAATCGAAAAAGAGGTTATAGAAAAAGCAAGAGAAATACTTGGTGAGGAGCATCTTGCAAAGGAAGTTATAATAAACAAAATGAAGAGAGATCAAACAATTATAGAAAAGGATAAATTATCCATAGAGGCAACAAAAAGGGAGATAGAGGAGAGAAAAGAGGAGCTTGAAAAACTTCTGAATGAAATAAAAGAGAAGAGGAAAGAATTCCTATTAAACGCAAAGAAAGAGGCCTTAAAAATCATTGAAGATACAAGAAAGAGAATGGAAGAACTCTTAAAGAATATACCTAAAGAGAGAAAGGTAGTCCTTGAGGAGAAGAAAGAACTTGAAAAGGAGGAAGAGAAGATAGCGGAAGAGATAGTCTCCCAGGAGAAAAAGATTGTGATAGACTGGGATGAAATTGAAATTGGAGACCTGGTGTGGATAGAGAAATTTGGAAAGCAGGGGATTGTTTTAAATAAAGACGAAGAAGAGAAAAAAGTTCAGATACAAATTGGAACAATGAGAGTCATTCTCCCCTTTGAAGATATAACCCGAAAGATTACAGAAGTGGAAGAGATACCCGATGAAGAGGGTAAGGTGGAACTTCCAACACCTGAAACTCTTCCCATGAAGATAGACCTTCACGGAAAAACAGTGGATGAGGCGCTGGTAAAACTCGATAAGTACCTTGATTCAGCATCTCTTGCAGGTTTTCCATTTGTTTACATACATCACGGTGTAGGAACAGGAATATTGAGAAAAGCAATACATGATTTCCTCAAAACAAACCCTCATGTTCAAAGATACACCACTGATCCAGAGAACGGTGGTGTAACCATTGTGTATTTAAAATAATAAACTGGATTTTTGATATAATCAAATCAGGGTGTGCTAAGCGGGGAGTTAGCGGTGCCCTGTAACCCACAACCCGCTCAGTGGGGCTGAATTCCTCCTGAAGGTGCACTCTTTCTCAGAAGGTTCTTAAGAGGGAAAGATGACGGAAGGAAGCCAGGAAACTTAGAGGTTACGAACCCCGCCAGGTCCGGAAGGAAGCAACGGTAAGTAATTCTCTAAGTGTTCCCTGGTGACTCTTTCCCGATTTTCTTCTTAGGAAAGACCTGAGGGGGAGTGTATCGTAGGGAGGTGCACACCCCTTTATTTTTCTTCTTCAACAAGTTTAGACCACCTATCTTTCAGTGTGTCTCTTCTTGGTTTATACACTACTTCATAGAAATTCCTTTGAGAGAGAAGATATCTCTTTTTACCTCCTGAATTTTAATTTTCTCCAGAATTCTGTAACTAATGGACATTCTTTACCGAGTCTGTAATCTGAGTTAAGTTCTTTAAATACAATGCCTTCGCTTGAAGTCGCTCTAAAATTATCAAGTATTCTGTCAATGGAGACTAATTTATACTGAGGCAATAGAAAAATATACCCAATCTCCTTCAAGTTTTTCTCCAAAATAGGGTATCGGCTGCATCAGCCATACAGGATAGTGAAATTCTCTCATTTTTTACATAAAAATTTCAAAAGATTGAACCCTCTATTTTCCAGCCATCATCATGAAGAATTAGAATATAGGCTCCCCTGTAATCTGACTCCTTCCCATTCTCCCTTATTGTTAAGACAAAGTGCACTCTTGCTCTCTTCTTGTCGTTGGAAAGAACCACATCTTCAATCCTTACTCCCACAATCTCCCTATTATGCTCCTTCATATTTTCAAAGCTCTTTTTAAAATCCTCCAGCGATCCCTTTTCCTTTAGCATATCTCCAGCAAGAAGGGAGTATGCTGTCTCATAATCCTCTCTCATAATGGCTTTGAAGTATCTTTTAAGGGTTCCTTCAGGAGATTTTGCAGAACAGCTACTTAGTATTAAAACAGAAACTATTATAAAAATTGTAATAAGAATCGTAAATCTTTTCATTTTTATCACCTCACTATCTAATTAGAATCTCACATTATTATATCACTTTCAATATTAATGATAAAATAAAATTAATGAAGGAAAAAGATAGAAATTTTGTGATAATCACTGGTATTTCCGGAGCAGGGAAAACTAAAGCAGCAAACTTCCTTGAAGATATGGGATATTTTTGTATAGATAATCTTCCTTTAAGCCTTATTAAGAAGTTTGTGGAGTTGTATAAAAGGGGAATTGGTGGTGTTGACAAGGTATCTCTCACCATAGACATAAGGGAGAAGGATTTTATTGAAAATTTTCCTAAAATATATAAAGAACTTGAGGAAGAGGGGTTAAATCCATTTCTTTTATTTCTTGACGCAGGAGAAGAAACACTTGTAAAAAGATACAAAGAGACAAGAAGAAAACACCCTTTATTTACAAAGGATGGACTCATCACCGCAATAAGAGATGAAAAGTTGAAACTTAAAAAAATAAAGGATTTAAGTGATGTAGTCATAGACACATCAAAACTGAAGCCTTCAGAGTTAAAACAGAGACTTGTAGAGATATTCAAAGAGAAGAGAGAGACAGTAATGTCCATAACCATAATATCCTTTGGTTATAAGTATGGAATACCAATTGATTCAGACATCATATTTGATGTAAGGTTTCTTCCCAATCCATTTTATATAAACGGTCTTAGAGAGGTTTCAGGACTTGATGAAGGTGTCAAAAGATATGTACTTTCTCATGCTGCAACAAAGGGTTTTTTAAAAAGGTTTAAGGATATGATATTCTTTCTCATACCTCAATATGTAAAGGAAGGAAAGACATCACTTATAATATCTTTTGGTTGCACAGGTGGAAAACACAGATCTGTAGTTATATCTGAAGAGGTGAAGAAAATACTCGAAGAGAAAGGATACAAATGTACACTATTTCATAGGGACATAAGAAAAGAATGAAAGAAAAATTGAAAAGTTTTTTAAAATGGCTTTATCCAGGAATGAATGTCAAGAGATGGGTTCTCCTTATGGGATTCGGATTCCTTATATCTGCTCTTGGATTCATGGTTATTCTCGATTTCACAAGACTCGGAATAATAAAGAGATTTATAATAAACTTCATCATAGTTTTTATGAAAGGAAATTACACCTATCCTATATGGCTTTCAAGAATCATAGCAGTTTTGTTTATCCTGTCAGGTATATTTCTTCTTATATTTGGATTTGTTAAGCTCTTAAACTCGCTATTCACTGCGCTTCTCAAAGAGAAAAGAAAGGATGTGGTTCACATAATACACAGATATAGATTCAGGTGGAAGGAAAAGAATGTGCTATCCTTTGGAGGAGGAACAGGTTTATCCAACCTGTTGAAAGGTCTAAAGGAGTATCCGTTCTTCCCAACAGCTGTGGTAACTGTAACAGATGACGGAGGAAGCTCA
>CBFDTJ010000056.1:0-8416 GCA_965612865.1 uncultured bacterium | reverse complement strand
AGCTGTGTCTCTATCAACAAATAAACCTGTTATTGTAGCAAATCCGTTCACTCTTGAGATTCTGAAAGATGAAATAGAAACAGAAAAAAACAAGTTAATAAGGAGACGATATGGTTATATCACGATAGCTCAAAATGCACGGGTTTTTGGCATAATTGTAAGCACAAAACCAGGTCAGATGAGATTAGCGTTAGCACAAAAGATTGAAGAGAAGCTTAGAAGAGATGGCAGAAAGGTTTACCGACTGGTTGCTGACGCTATAGAACCAAATATAGCAGATAATTTTTCCGACGTAGAGTGTCTCGTATCTACTGCCTGTCCAAGAGTGGCAATAGATGAAGCATCGAGATTTTCAATACCAATACTAACTCCAGCAGAGGTAGAAATACTTTTAGGAGAGAGAAACATAGAGGATTATCAGTTTGATTTTATGCGATGATCCTACTTCAGAAAAGTCATCACCTGATTTAATTTGTCTAGTAAATCTATTCCCTTTTTAGTGGTTCTAAAAGTTCTATATACATTCCCATCTTCATCTCTGCCTTTTTCTTCTACAATAAGATTCTTTGTTTCTAAAAAAGAAAGATAATTCTTAAGCTGGAAATAACTCAAATTGGCCTGATATAGGATCTCTGTCTTTTTTACACTATTTTTGGCAAGCTCTAGTATAGTTATAAGGATTTCCAACTCACCCCTGCGATTGTTAATCAAAATATCCCCCTTTCAAATATTATAATATCTATTAATTTATTTAATTTTCCAAAAATGTCAAGTAGTAATAGACAAAATTGTAATAAAAATGTCAACAAGTAGTAGACAAATTTATCTTCTTACCCCAAAAATTTTCTTAAAGATGCTGCCCTTAAAACCAGCTCACCAATTTGATTTATTTTGTTTTGAAGGATAAGATCCTCAATTTCTTTTGTTATTTCCTTATGGTTTAAATCAATATCAAAATCAATACCAAGTTTTTCCACACTCTTCTTTACTTCTTTATTTAAAAGCCTGCTCTGTGGATTGTAAAATCTTAATGCGTCTTTTAAGTCCTTTTCAAAGTTTATATAGGTTTTCCTCAAAAAGTCTAAATCACTTTTTGAAAGTGCTGTTATTCCAAGGATTTCTGGAGGGATACCAAGAGAGTAAAGACTTGCGGTAAATCTTATTGCTCTTGGCAGAGATATACCACCAACATTTCTTGAATACCCAAATAGTCCTATGTGGAGCTTTCTCTTTCTTCTTGAGGGAACAAACCTTGAAACAGAGAGAATGGCATCTTTAAGTTCCAACACCCTCTCTCTGTACCTTTTCGAGTACCTATCTATAAGCTCTAAACTCTTTTTCTCATCTATCTCTTCTGGTTTCTCCACTTTACTTTCCTTTATTTTTCTTATTCCTTCAATCACCTTTTCAGGTGGATGATCATACTTAAAAGCAGATTGGATTGTGAATGTATAAACTCCCGGGTACTCTTTAAGGACACCTTCCACATTTTCCGGATTTAAATTTCCCCTAAAAGGAGAAGGACCTGTTCCTATTATTGGGTAGATTCTAACATCCATCTCCTCCTCCAGTTTGTAAAGCCTCTTTATGGAGATTTTATTCAATAAAACTGCACTTACAAGTCCATAGTTTAATGCAGGATCAGATCTTGCAAGGAAAACTCTTTGATATGAAATGTCTTTGTCTTTAAGGTATTCTCTCATATGATTATGGGCGTTTAGCATATTCTTTCTATCTTCAAATAGAGGAATTACATTTATCCTCTCTGGCTTAAAGTCTCCTATCCACTGAGACACAGCTATGTTTTTAAGTTTCATGTTCTTCTTACCTACCACAAAATCCACATAGTACCTGTAGACCAGATCAATGGATTCGCTCGAAGTTACCATTGGAACTATTACCTCAAATATGGGGGCTATGTCAGCATTATAGAAGATTCTCGCTATATCAAAAGACCTTGGTATGCTTTCTAAAGTTTCAAGAAGTATCTTTGCCTCACTTTTCTCTATCTCTGGGTTGGGAACTCTCATGGTGATGAAAATGCTTTCTCCGAGGATTTTTGTTTTAAAAAAGGATCCATACTTTGAAAGAAGTTTTTTAACTATGTAGTTATCAACCTCTTTCCCCTCAGAATCCCACATCTGTTCATCACATCCAAGATGTGAAAACACATAGTAAGCTTCCTGGATTTCATCCTCACCACCAAGTTCTCCATTCTCTGCAAAGAACGGTATGTTTACATTATCTGGATGTTGAGTACTCATGCACCTTGGTATCTTCATTATATTATCCTTAAAAGCTTAAAAGTATATTAATCAGTATTATAGCAGAATTTTCTCCATTCTGAAAAATTCAAATGTTATTCCCTTTAATTTTATCGAAACCTTCCCTGATATGGTAAAACCAAGTCTTTTATACAATCTTATTGCCCCCTCATTTTTAGTTTCTACATCGAGAGTAAGTTTTTTTATATTTTTTGATTCCGTTTCCTCAATGAAATTTAAAAGAATTGTTCCAATACCCATTCCTCTATATTCTGGATAGACTGCGATATTGCTTATGTAAAACTCCCCCTCTTTTAGGTATCCCACTATACTGTTTAATTTTAAAAACAAGGGAAACCTTTTTATAAATTCAAACTTCATGTATTTAATAATGAGTCTTCCTGTGTTTATCTCCTCTTTTCTCTTTATTCTCCAGTCATAACCAAGAAGCATTCCTAAAGTTTCATTGCCCAGCTTTGCCATATGGGTGTGTTCAAAACTGAATAGATTTTTCTTCTCCCTGAAGAGATTCCCGAGGATAGTTTTAAATTCATGTCCAAAAACAGCAGGGAAGAGAGAGGAAGCACTGATCTCCATCAGGTTGGAGAAATGATAAGCATCTTTCGGTCTTCCTTCAACTATTTTAACTTCCTTTTTGAGATTAAATTCGCCCTCTTTCACTTTTGTTTTATTTTAAGATTTAAAGGATAAAAAGTAAAGAAAAGATTGTTGCTACACCACAATAAATCTGTTATATTTATATTAGCCAGCCATGATTTATAGAGAGTTTAAGAAGGGAAAAATAAAGGTTTCATCTCTTGGTTTTGGAGCGATGAGATTTCCCACCATAAAAAATGAGGGGGATATAGATGTATTAAAAACAGAAGAGATGCTTGACTACGCAATGGAGAATGGTGTAAATTACATTGATACTGCGTATCCCTATCATGAGGGAATGAGTGAGCCTTTTCTTGGACACTACATAGAGAAAAGGAAGATAAGAGAAAAGATTTATCTTGCAACAAAGATGCCAGTGTGGCTTGTTAAGAAAAAAGAAGATCTTGACTTTTATTTTAATGCACAACTTAACAGGTTAAGGACAGATTACATAGATTTTTACCTCCTTCACTCCCTCTGGAAGAAAAGCTGGGAAAAGGTTAGAGACTTAGGGGTTATTGACTGGCTTATAAATAAAAAGAAAGAAGGAAAAATAAGATTCTTTGGTTTCTCCTTTCACGATGAATTTCCCGTCTTTAAGGATATAGTTGATTACTATGACTGGGATTTTGCTCAGATTCAATTGAACTATATGGATGTTGATTATCAGGCAGGGGAAAAGGGACTATCATATGCCTATAAAAAGGGAATTCAGGTTATAATCATGGAACCAATAAAGGGTGGGAAACTTGCAAATCCTCCAGAGAGAGTATTAAAGGTGTTGAGTAAATTTAGAGTAAAAAGAACTCCTGTTGAGTGGGCTTTATCCTTCGTGTTAAACAAAAAAGAGGTTCTCACAGTTTTAAGTGGAATGAGTGCATTGGAGCATGTGAAAGAGAATATAAGGATTGCCTCAAAGTATGATGTTGGATGTCTTGCAAAAGAAGAGGAGGAGATTCTAAAAAAGGCAAGAGAGGAGTGGATGAAGATAAAATTTATAGATTGCACCAATTGTAAGTATTGTTTGCCATGTCCCTTTGGAGTTAACATTCCAGAGAATTTTGAAATTTATAATGAGGCTTTAAGATACAATGATTTTAAAGAGGGGAAATATAGGTATGAGTTTTTAAAGGAAGAGGAGAGGGCATCAAATTGTAAAGAGTGCGGTGAGTGTGAGAGTAAATGTCCTCAAAATCTTTCCATCATTGAATTATTAAAGTTGGTGGATGAAGCATTTAGATAAAAATTTTAAAACCAGGGAGAAAAGTAATGGATGATGAAGAATTTGAAGATGAAGAACTTGATGAAGAGTTTTATGACGAGGAACCTGAAGATGGTGAAGATGACGACGATGAGGAAGATGAATTTGACGATGATGAGCTCGATGATGATGAGTTTGATGACGATGAGTTTTATGACGAAGAAACCAGGGATGAATTAGCAAGGGAGAGACTGGAGGAAGAGGAAGACTGGATATGGCTTTCAGCCTTTGTAGCAGCACTTGAGGATGAGAAGGAGGCTCGAAATAGAATTACAGACAACACTCTTATTGTAAGATTTGAAGGCGTGGATGATGAAAAAACTTGCCCTTTATGTTCTTTCCTTCATGGAAAATACTTTTTTTATGACAACATTAAAAAGCTCGGTTTAATTCCACCACTCCATGAAGGCTGTAGAGACCACTTAAAGTTTTTTAGATTAGATGATCTATCTTCTGATGACAAAATTTACAGAATTATCAACCTTCCCTCCTCTCTATCAAAGTATCACACATTTAAAAATTACTAACAGAGCGATTTATTGGAAAGTAGATAATTTACAACTAATCTGTTTTACTCCGCTGGATTGACCAATCTTCCCATAAATAGGATACTTCCAGTTTCCTTATCCTGTATGATGAAGATAAAGGGGTGATCTGCTCTAAATATGTGGGTTGGTTTTATGGCTGTAAGTTTCATAACAATGGCTGTGGCTGCTGCAGCTTCTGTTCCTTTTTCATTTACATCAATAAATGCCTGATGGATAACATTGCTTATAAATAAATCTTTCTTTCCTGTAATTTTTGAAAAATCTGCGTTCCCTGAGAAAGAGGTTTTCATTCCCATTTTGGTTAAAGCATCCTTTAAAAAGTATTTTGTTTTGAAAGTAAATTTTGGAATATATATTGCATCAAGCTTTGTTTTCTGCATCTTCATAAGCCACTTCTTAAGATTTTCATAACTTAACTCTTTTTCAACATCCTTTAATGTGTAGCCACTCTCCTTTTTTGGAAGGAGTATTATCATTGAGATTCTATCCCCTTTGTATGGAAGTTCAAGTATCTGAAGTTTCTCTGTTTCAGCGTAATTAAACTCTGCCTTCTCTGGCTTCATATACATCATTGGAACCTTGACAGTTTCTTTTGGGTTGACATAAAAATCTTCATCTCTTGTATCAGATTTTTTAAACTCCCACTTCCAGGTGCCTTTAAAGTATATTGCATTGGTTATTACAAGCCTTGTGTATCTATCAAGGATGCCCTTGGAAATTAGGTCTTTAATCTTTCCGTTTGTCTGCTCCTCAATGAATTTGTTTATCGTCTCTCTTGATTTTTCAGTTTCATTAACAAAGTCAAGGTTTGCCGCCTTTCCTCCGTAGTATTTTTCCACAGTGGTTTTGTATTCCTCAAGTAGTGGAAAATCCTTTTGAACCCACAAAGCGTTTCCTGTCCTTAACTCATAGTCTCCAACTTCTCTGTTTATCTCGTTGTATATCCTTGCAAAGTTTGGCCTGAGTTTCTCCTTATCTGGAAAATGAAAAACCTTTTTTATTTCGTCATAGGTTTCTCCATTTGCTCCCTCATAGGTCATTGCCATGGCAGAAAATATGCTGTAAGGGGAATAAAATACATTTTCACTGGAAGCCTCACTGAGTTTTTTATACATGTCAATTGAAAATAAATTGTTTCCATTACTAACCAATTGAACACCCTCCTTTGTAAATCCAGTATCATCTGCTCTTGGTGGTCTCTTCGGTGAATATGGATAAACAAACAATGTCCACCACCCTATCCCTATAGCAACCACAAGAGCAAGAACCAAGATAATTAAACTTCTTCTCCTTATCATAATTATTACCTCCTTTCCTCTCCATTTCAACCATATAAACCCCACCTCCCCAAAAAAGTTTCAAGTTAACTTACCTTTAATTATAAGAGATAAGAGTTTAAATTTAATTCTTCGCTTCTTTGCAAATAAGCATTTGATTTTTTCTTTTAAATCTTTAAAATGAAATAGAGAAATTACATGGGGAAAGCTAACAATAGGTTCAAAAAATTAAAGAGGTGTAATAAGTGAGCGATAAGGATATAAACTTTGAGAACAAATTGTGGAAGGCAGCAGATAAGCTAAGGAAAAAGGTTGAGGTTCACGAGTACAAATATGTTGTACTGGGGCTCATATTCTTAAGATACATATCCTTTGCCTTTGAAGAGAAGCAAAAAGAGATACTGGAGAAGACTGATAAAGAGTTACTTAATAAATTTAAAGATGCCATTCTTGAAGACAAAGATGCCTACCTTTCCGATGGTATTCTTTATATTCCAGAGAAAGCAAGGTGGGACTACATAAAGAAAAATGCAAATCAGCCAAATATTGGTGAAATAATACTTGCGAGTTTAATATTTTCTGCAACAGGAATGATGCTTGATATTGTTGTTGATGTTGCTGCATCTATGGATGAAATAAAAAAGAAAAATCCAGGAATAGAGAAAAAAGCACTTTTTAATTCAGGGATGAATGTAGGAAAAGATCTTATTGTTGCAGTGTGTAATGCTTTTCTTTTCGCATATTTTGGGGTTGAAATATTCGGAATACTTGCCAAGACCATCTCAATAAATTCAAAGGTTTTACTTTTTAACATGGAATGGTTTTCAATTGAAATACTGAAATTCTTTCCTGTTATAATTGGGTTTATTTTTGCAGTTGTGATAACAGTGTATTTCTGTGTTAAAATTGATTATGTTGACATAAAACATCTTAATTTATAAAATTCTTGGTGATGAAGAAAAAGAAGAAATATAGAAAGCCAGAAATAAAGACAGAAAAGATATTTGAAACAGCACTTCTTGGATGCGGAAAATGTATTTCAGGTCCAACCTGGAGTCCCAACTGCTCAGTTGTGATAAGACTTTCATAGATTCAGAGTTTCTTTTATAAAAATTTGACTAAAATCACATTGACAAAAAAGTTGGATTTTGTATACTTTAAAAGCAGGAAGTAGGACTTTAAACTTTATAGTTATAAGGAGGTGTAATGTATAATAAGAAGTTATTAAAAATTGGAGAACTTGCAAAAGAAGCAGGAGTTCCAATCTCAACAATAAGGTATTACTGCCAGATTGGATTACTGAAGCCAAAAGCAACAACTCCAGGAGGGTACCGTCTATTTGAAAAAGAGGAGTGTATAAAAAGGATAAAGAGGATAAGGGAAATAATATTTTCAAAGCCAACTTTAAAGGATATTAAAGAGAATCTGGAGGTGAGTTGAAAATTTTTACTTTTGGCGGAAGTATGAGACCTTTTATCAAAAGCAGGAAAATTCTAAAAGTTAGAGAGCAGAAAGCAGTAAGTAGTAAGCCCGCCTGTCGGACGGGCAGGCAGGAAAAAGATGTTCCTTATAGCGGTGGCCTTCAGGCTACCGCAACATATGTGGCAGAAGTAAGCAAAATTCCAAGGCATGAAAAAAGTATTCCGAATTGTAGCGCACCCTTCAGGGTGCGAATTAGAAAGCAGAAAGAAGAAGGCAGAAAGCAGATAGCAGTTAGTAAAGGAGATGTTGTTTTGTATAAAAAAGGGGATTGTTATTTTGTTCACAGGATTGTTAAAAAACTGGATAAAGGATGGATTGTGGAGGATGATGCAGGAGTTGTTGGAAGACATTTTATAGAGAGAGACGAAGTAATTGGGAAGGTTGAACTTCCATGGTATATTTCAGGAAGAACTGGTTTTTATATAAGTGAAATTTTAAGATATTTTTTTAAAATTGGAAGAGAATTTAAAAATTTCCTTAAAAAGAAGGAGGAAGAATGAAGTTTACAGTTATTTTAAAAAAAGCAAAAGAAGGAGGATATGTAGTTACTGTTCCAGCTCTTGATGGTTGTTTTACACAGGGAGAAACAAAAAAGGAGGCATTGGAGAATGCAAAGGAGGCAATTCTATGTTATCTGGAAGGATTGGAAAAAGTAAATCAGATTAAATCCCGACCAGGATTTGAAGTTAGAGAAATAGAGGTTTCTCTGTGAGTAAGGTTTTTTCAGGAAAGGATGTAGGGAAAGCATTGAGAAGAATTGGTTTTTATATTGACCACCAAAGAGGAAGTCATATTTTTTTGCATAATTTAGAAAAAAATATTTCAGTGGTTGTTCCACTTCATAAGGAGTTAAAGAAGGGGACATTACACAATATATTGAAAAAAGTTGGTTTGACTAGAGAAGAATTGAAAAAACTGATATGAAAA
>CBFDTJ010000055.1:0-8422 GCA_965612865.1 uncultured bacterium | reverse complement strand
TTTCAAGCAGAAGACGGCATACGAGATCATGCCTAGTCTCGTGGGCTCGGAGATGTGTATAAGAGACAGCCTTTCCCCTGCTGGTGGATGCAGGCTTACAATACCAGAATTTTCAAATAGGTTGAGAGAGGAGATGGAGCACAAAGACATGGATTTAAGAGATGTTCATCTTTTAAAATATGGAAGGCACTTCAGATTACCAGAAGGAAGTAAACTTATCGTTGGAAGAAATAAAGAGGAGAATGAAATTATCTATACATACGCTGAAGAGGATGAGTATCTTCTCTCGCCAAAAAATGTAAAGGGACCAGTATCTCTTTTAAAGGAGAGAAAAGAGGAAGATGTCTTCCTTTCAGCAAAGATAACCTTTTCTTACAGTGATGCAAATACTAATGAAGAGATTAAAATCTTTACAAAAAGGAGTATTATAAAAATAATTGATGTTCCTTATATTGATAAATCTAACTTTAAAGCATTAATGGTATAATGGGAGTGTGAATTGTTATGGAAAAAATTGATGAAATTCAGAGTCTTAAAAAGTCAAGAAAAATTTTAATTGTATCATCCACAAATTCCTCTCACAAAGTATTAAAAATTTCTGATTTCAGCGGAGATCCGCTTCAACTTGCAAGATTTGTAGAGACAAAGGATTTTTCCACTGTTCTCGTTGTGGGTCCAAGTTATTTTGCAAACATTGTAAAGGTATTTAACCCTAAAAAGAGTATCCTTATTCCAAGAATTGAGATGGTCTGTCCAATGACGAAAGCTATTCCTTACGATTGGGTAAAAAGCATTAAAGACGAAGGGAATGTTGTAGTATCGTTACTTCAATCTGGAATAGAAATAATGTCTCTTTCAGATTTTATCGTTCCTGACACAAAGATTTTAGATGTTGTAAGAAACATAGAAGCAAAAACCATTTATGTATTCCCTGATAAAAATGTGGCTCAGTATGTACAAAGGAATTTCCCAGACAAAGAGATAAAGAGTTTCTGTGCATTCTGTATTCCTGACTCCATATTTTTACCCTTTATGGTGGACGAGAAGAAGAGTAAATTTAAAGGAGCAGAAGTTGTGGTCACTCCGCACACTCCAGTGGATGTGATAGAGAAAGCAGATAGAGTTATAGGGAGAGAAGATTTAATAAAATATGTGCTCTCTTCAGATAAAAAGGAGTTCATTGTAGGGCATGAGGTAAACCTTATAAATAGACTAAAGAGAGACATTCCTTCAAAATTCCTTTATCCTTTGTATGAATATGCATTTTGTCCAATAACCACAATGGCAACCTCTGACGATATTGTAAAGAGTTTAAGAGAGCATGTGTATGAAGTAAACATTCCAGAAAATACAGCAAACAGGATAAGGAATACAATAGAAGAAAGCGAAGCGTATGGGGAGAAGGGTTAGTCTATCTGTAGTCATTGGAATCTCTCTAATATTTCTCACCATTATACCTTTAGGAATGTACCTTGGATATATTTTAGACGGAAAGCTAAACTCTTCACCACTCTTTTTTATTATATTCTCATTGGCATCTGTTATACTTTCTTTATATCTTGTTTATAAATCATGGGATACTCTGCAAAGAAAACTTTAAAAGAGGTATCTGTTGCAATTAGTTTTATTTTTATTGCCTTCGTTGCAAGGTGGCTTGATTTCTTCTATTACAACTCTCCAGACAAACCGGGAAGTCTAATATTCTCAAAACTCGTTGGTTCTCTACTCGTAGTTCTTGCAGTAAGTATTCTTAACTTAAAATGGGGAGAGGTCGGTTTTACAAAAAAGAATTTTTTAAGATATCTCTACTATGGACTGATACTTTTATTTGTTTACATTTTCCTCTTCTACTTCTTAAAACCATATCTTTTTTACTTATTTAAATTCAGTATTCCAGAATTTTCTCTCTCATTCTCATTTCCATACTATGATAGAAATTACATCCTTGAACTTTCAATGCTAACTTTAAACATGGTTTGTGAAGAAGGATTGTTCAGGGGAATCCTTCAGACAAGACTTAAAAAGATAGTTCCTCTCTTTTACGCTATCCTCATTCAGAGCATTCTCTTTGGTTTGTGGCATACTACATGGGCTCTATACAATAATCAGGGATTCTTCTCATTCTACAATCTGGGTTATTTCCTATACACATTTGGATTTGGAATGATTGTGGGTTATATATTTGAATGGACAGGCACATTAACGATACCAATAATCATACATTTCTTTGCAGGAGATAATCCCTTTTCAATTTCCTTTTTTAAAGACGGAGCAGAGAACATAACAAGCGTAAGGGACGGCATGGTAGTCTTTGCTGTGTCCCTCACAATGATTATCATCTTTCTCTTTATCTCATATACTCTTTTAAAGAAAAAGGTTATAATTAAAAAAAGAAAATAACTAAGGAGGTTAGAATGGTTGGATGGATTATCCTTGGAGCGATCATAATTATAGCTCTCTGGTTTATTGGAACATACAATATGTTCATCACCCTAAGAAACAGGGTAAAGAATGCATGGGCACAGATTGATGTTCAATTAAAGAGAAGATACGATTTAATTCCAAACCTTGTTGAAACTGTAAAGGGATATGCAAAACATGAGAGAGAACTCTTTGAGAAAGTTACAGAGTTAAGATCAAGGGCTATGAGTGCGAAATCAATAAAGGATGTTGGTGAGGCAAACAATCAGTTAACCCAAACACTTAAGACACTATTTGCAGTGGCTGAGAATTATCCAGAATTGAAGGCTAATGAAAGTTTCTTAAAACTTCAGGAGGAATTGACAAACACAGAGAACAAGATAGCTTTTGCAAGGCAGTTTTACAACGATATTGTAATGAGATTCAATATGGCACAGCAGAAAATTCCAGCAGCGTTTGTTGCAAAGATGATGGGCCTTACTCCAGAAGAATACTATCCTGTTCCTGAGGAGGAAAGAGGGGCTGTAAGAGTAGAGTTCTAAAGAATGAAAAAAACGCTCTACGAATTAAGAAGTGAGAATATAAGAAAAACATACATTTTTCTTATTGTTTTCTCACTAATTCTCTTTGGTGTTGGATACTTCCTTGTGTACTTCTTTGAGTGGGGACTTACAGGTTTTGTGCTTCTTGGAATATTCATCATCATCTACAACATAGTGGTTTACAACAACTCTGATAAAATTGCCCTTCTCTCTGTAGGTGCAGTACCTGCAGATCCTGAAAGATTTTACCTTCTGCACAATGTTGTTGAAGAGGTTGCCATTGCTGCGGGTATTCCAAAACCAAAAGTCTATGTAATGAACGAACCTCAACCAAATGCATTTGCTACAGGAAGAAATCCTGAAAATGCATCAATATGTGTAACCACAGGACTTCTATCCATGATGAACAGAGAGGAACTTCAGGGAGTGATTGCCCATGAGATGTCTCACATAAGGAATTACGACATACTACTCATGACAGTTGTGGGAATAGTGGCAGGATTAATCATAATACTCAGGGATTTAATATTAAGAGGAATGTGGCTTGGCGGAGGAAGAAGAAGGGAAAGAGATAGAGGAGCAGGAAGTATTGTACTGCTTATAGGCATCATTCTAGCAATACTGTCTCCAATCCTTGTAGCTCTCATAAGAGCAGCAATTTCAAGACAGAGGGAGTTTCTTGCAGATGCAACAGGTGCTTACATTGTAAGGGATCCATATGGACTTGCATCTGCTTTAAAGAAGATAGCGTCCTACCAGAAACCAATGAAAAAAGCATCTGAGGCAACAGCACATTTATTCATTTCCAGTCCATTCCCTGGGAAGAGGTATTTTGCAACACACCCTCCTGTTGAAGAGAGGATTAAAAGATTGTTAAGCATAACAATTTAGGAGGTAAGATGAAAGATTTAAGTTTGTGGGTGATGGAGGAGGCAAAAAGAAGGGGAGTTCAATTTGCCGACATAAGAGTCATAGAAAATGAGGTGGAGTCTATTGAAACAGAGAACGGGGGAGTATCTGAAATTGGAAGATACAGAAGTGTGGGATTCGGTATAAGGGTCTTGATGAATGGAAGCTGGGGATTCTCCTCTTCCTCTAGGGTTGACAAATATGAAATAGAAAAGGTGCTTTCAGAAGCAATAAGTATTGCAAAGGCTTCATCTCTTGCAAAGAAAGAGTATGTAGTTCTCTCTCCTGTTGAAATATATCAGGATGAGGTACCTCACAATGCAAAGACAAATCCATTTGAGATTCCACTTGATAAAAAATTATCTGTGCTTCTTGAGGTTGACAAAATAATGGCAGGAGTAAACGGGGTTAAAATTAGAAGAGGCTCAATGTACTTTATGAAGGAAAGAAAAACATACGCATCTACAGAAGGAGCGTTTATAGTTCAGGATAGAATTGAATCAGGTGCAGGAATAGTCTCATTTGCCATAAGTAGCGATGGAGAAGTTCAGAGAAGAAGTTATCCAAATTCCTTTGGAGGAGATTTTAAAAGAGCTGGATGGGAGTTTATAGAAAGTCTTAAATTAACCGAAAATGCAGAGAGGGTTGCCAAAGAATCTGTTGCTTTACTATCAGCAAAACCCTGTCCATCTGGAGTTATGGACATTGTTATTGGTGGTTCCCAGATGGCTCTTCAGGTACATGAATCCTTAGGGCATCCAGTAGAACTTGATAGAGTTCTTGGAATGGAAGCCTCCTACGCTGGAACATCTTTTCTTACACCTGATAAGCTTGGAAATTTTCAGTATGGATCAAAAATTGTAAATATAACAGCAGATGCAACAATTCCTGAAGCCTTAGGTGGTTTTGCATACGATGACGAAGGTGTTAAAGGACAGGGAGTGTATCTTGTTAAAGACGGACTGTTTGTGGGTTATCTCACTTCAAGAGAGACTGCCCATAAGGTTGGATTAAAACCAATGGGAGCCATGAGAGCAGAAAGCTGGAACAGAATTCCAATTATAAGAATGACATCCATAAACCTTGAACCAGGTGATATGACTCTTGAAGAGCTAATAAAAGGAGTTGATAGGGGTATATATGTTGAAACAAACAAGAGCTGGTCCATAGATGATAAGAGATTGAACTTCCAGTTTGGAACTGAGATTGGTTGGGAAATAAAGAATGGAGAGCTTGGAGATATGATTAAAAATCCAACATACACAGGAATAAGCTATGAATTCTGGAGAAGCTGTGATGGAATTGCAAACAAAGACTTTTGGAATGTGTGGGGTGTTCCCAACTGCGGAAAAGGTGAACCAGTTCAATCCATGCATGTTTCTCATGGAACATCCCCAGCAAGATTTAGAAATGTAAGAGTAGGGGTGATGAAATGAGAGGTAGAGAAGAAGTTATAAACTCATTGAAGGAAGGTCTGTCCATAAGCAGCGCAGACGAGGTAGAACTTCTGTTTCTTGGAAAAGGGTCAAGTCTTACAAGATACGCAAACTCCACTATTCATCAGAATGTTAAGGAGAGTAACTCAGAAATAAGAGTAAGGGTTGTTATTGGAAAGAAAATCGGATTTTCTCAAACAAACGATTTGACAAAAGAGGGAATAAAGAAGGCAGTTCTTGATGCAGAAAAAATTGCTAAAGTTACAAAAGAGGATCCTGATTTTGTAAAACTCCCTGAACCAGAAGAAGGAAAAGACATAAAGACATTCTTTGAAGAAAACTTGAATGTTAAGCCAGAAGATATGGCAGAGAAGGTTGTCAATGTTATAAAAAGAGCAGAAAGCAAAAATCTTATAGCATCAGGTGCCTTTTCCTTTGACATAAACGAGTATGCAGTGGTAAACTCAAGGGGTATTGAAAAATACCAGCCTTACACTTCCTTCTTCTTTACAACAGTTATTATGGGAGAGAATTCATCTGGTTATGCTGATAGATTCTCAATGAAATTTTCTGAACTTGACGAAAACTCCCTTGCCGATGAAGCCATAGAAAGAGCCCTGATGGCAAAAAATCCAAAGGATATTGAACCGGGGAAGTATGAAGTTATCTTAACAGAGTATGCTGTTGAAGATGTAATATCCTTCCTTTCATATCTTGGATTTGGAGCAAAACAATTCCATCAGGGAACCAGTTTCCTTAGTGGGAAAATTTGTGAAAAGATAATGGGAGAAAACATTACCATATGGGATGATGGACTCAACCCTGAAGGAGCACCTATTCCTTTTGACTTTGAGGGAGTTCCAAAGAAAAAGGTGATGCTCATTGAAAATGGTGTGGCAAAGGGAATAGTCTATGACTCCTACCATGCATTTAAGTATCACACTAAATCCACAGGACACGCTCTTCCGCAGCCATCCTCTTTTGGTCCACTTCCATTAAACATTTTTATGAAGGAGGGAACGAGCAGTCTATCTGACATGATAAAGAATGTAAAGAAAGGTATTCTTATATCCAGATTCCACTACACCAATCCACTGGATCCCAAAAGAGCCATAATCACTGGAATGACGAGAGATGGAACATTTATGATTGAGAATGGAAAGATATCCTATCCTGTAAAGAACATGAGATTTACCCAGAACATGATTGAGATGTTAAATGGAGTAGTTGAGATTTCAAAAAATAGGAAAAAACAGAAGGGAATGATACATGTCTCTGTTGTTCCATGTATTAGAGTTAAAGAGTTCAACTTTACAGGAAAGACTGAGTTTTAAATGAAAAGAATAAAGGTTGGGGTGCTCTATGGAGGAAAATCTCCAGAGCACCTCGTTTCAATAGAATCAGGAAAGGCAATCTTTTCCTCCCTCTCAGAGGAGAAATTTGATAAGCATAGAATATACATAAATGAGAAGGGAGAGTGGTTTCTTGACGAGAGGAAAGGGGGGATAGATGAAATATTAGGTTATGGTTTTGATATTGTATTTATTGCCCTTCACGGACCGAACGGTGAGGACGGAAGCATTCAGGGACTTTTAGAGATACACGATGTTCCTTATACAGGCTCAGATTTTTATGCATCTTCCGTTGCCATGGACAAGGAGAAAACAAAATTTATACTTAAAGGACTTGGAATAAAAACTCCGAAGTTCATCTCTTTTTATAAAAACGAGGTTGATGTAAAAAGAATAGAGAAGGAAATAGGTTATCCATGTGTAGTTAAACCATCGAGACTTGGATCAAGCGTTGGGGTAAGCATAGTTGAGAATAAAGAGGAAATTGGAAAGTTCATAGAAGAGGCATTTAAATACAGTGAGAGAGTGATTGTTGAGGAATATGTAACAGATAATTATAAAGAAGGAAAAGAGATTGAATGTGCAATTATAGGTAATAAAAATCCTGTCTCTCTTGGAATTGCCGAGATCTTACCAAAGAGAAAATTCTATGATTACACAGCAAAATACACTGAGGGTTTAACTGAGTTCTTTATACCTGCAAGGCTTAGTGAAAAAACATATAAAAAGGCAGAAGAAATAGCTGTTAAGGTGTATAAAGCAGTAGGCTGCAAGGGATTTGCAAGGGTGGACATGTTCACAAGAGGAGAAGAAATTTTTGTAAATGAGGTCAACACAATTCCAGGTTTTACAAAGGTGAGCATGTTTCCTGCCATAGCAGAGAAAAAAGGAATCTCCTTTTCAGAACTTGTAGAAAAAATTATAGATCTTGGAATAGAGGAGTACAGAGAAAAGAAAAGGATTTTTGAAAATACCATAAAATTTATAAGGGAGAAAAAATCAAACAAAACAATTTAACCATCTTTTTAATTGACTGAACCAGCTAAAACTAATATAATGAATCAAATGAAGAGGATATATCTTATTGACGGAAGTTCACTTTTGTTCAGAACATATTTTGCATTACCACCCTTAATGACAACAAAGGGAGAACCAACAGGTGCAGTTTATGGATTTGTCAGAATACTGTTAAATCTACTGGAAAATAACAGTATTGATTGCATTGGAGTAAGCTTTGATAAAGGGAAGCCCGTTTTCAGGCTCGAGAAACTTCCAGAGTACAAAGCACAGAGACCAAAACCACCAGAGGATATATCAATTCAGAAGGAGAGATTAAAGGAAATCCTTAACGCCTTTGGAATATCCGTTATTGAGATTCCAGGTTTTGAAGGAGACGACATAATTGGAACCATAAAAAAAATGGCTGATAAAGAAAATCTTTACACAGTAATTGTGACAGGGGACAGGGATTTACTTCAACTACTTACAGACAACTCTGAGGTACTCCTTACAAAAAAGGGGATAAGTCAAATAGAGAAAGTTACAAAAGAAGACTTTGTAAAAAAATATGGTATAGAACCTTTAAGGCTTTCTGAAATTAAAGCTCTTACAGGAGATAAATCAGACAACATTCCAGGCGTTCCGGGAATTGGTGAAAAGACAGCTATAACCCTACTGAAAAAATATGGTTCTCTGGAGCTGTCTCTTATACACATCTCCGAGCCCACGAGACTAGGCATGATCTCGTATGCCGTCTTCTGCT
>CBFDTJ010000054.1:0-8478 GCA_965612865.1 uncultured bacterium | reverse complement strand
TGATACGGCGACCACCGAGATCTACACCTAAGCCTTCGTCGGCAGCGTCAGATGTGTATAAGAGACAGGAAATAACTGGATACTTGCTATCTACGGAAACGATTACATGAGAATTTGGTTTTACTACTCTTACCAATTCTTTTATTGCTTTTTCTGGTCTCAAACAATATGAAACTGGATCGCCTTCTGCTAACGCTATGTCAAAGTAATTAGAAGGAAAACAAGACATATCTCTTATATCAACCCTTTTAACTTCAATCTTTTTTTCTAGTTTTTGTTTTTTAATCTTGTTTTCTGCTACTTTCAACATTTTTCAGATATATCTGTTAAAATTACTTTATAACCGAGTTTAGCTAATTTTATTGCCCAATAACCTGTCCCACCACCAGCATCTAAAATAATAGCATTTTCCCTTCTTGGCAAAAATTGTTTAATGTTGTGCCACGTAATTTCATGATAAAGCCTCCAGTAAGGAGTTTGATAAATTCTATCATATTCTTCTGCAATTTTATCATAAAATTCTTCAACTTTTTCTTTTTTGATCTTCATAACTATAATAAATTAAAAATTCTATTTAAATCATTCCATTTAGGCGCCGAAGCGAGCGTTTCGTTGAACTCAAGTATGTCCAAACTGTTTTGTAAATCACTTCTGATACCTTTTAGATGTGTTTTCATTTTAATTTTACTGCTCCTCCTTTCCCAGATAAGTGATCTTTTCATTTATTTTATCACTTTCAATATAGATTTTTTTACGGTTGGATTGAAAAACCAAAGAAGACTTATTAAGCTTCATTCTTAAAAGAAGCTAAGGAGGGTTTTATAGGAGGATTCTTATAGGCAAGGATTCTTATAGAAGACAACTCTTATAAAAGTTTTTTAGCCTCCTCTTTACCAAAGTTGAAGGCGAGTTTATTCACTTTCAGCGCATCGCCTTTAAAACTTCCCTCCATTACCTTAACAAGTGTCTCCTCCTTCAATGGGAAATTGGGAAGGGTGGATACAGCTCCAAGCATAACCATATTTAGTGAGATAAGACTCCCGGCTTTTTTACTTAACTCAACTCCGTTAAAGATTATCACTTTTTTTGAGACCTTTTTTATATTTTCTATAAGTTTATCCACATCTGGATATGTCGAGATCCCAAGGGATACTGTAAAAGGAACAATCTTTTCTGTATTTATGACAAACCAGGTTCTACTTTCGCCTTTGTTAATTACTCTAAAGGCTTCAGAAGGTTCAAGTGCAATTATTAAATCAGCATCCCTCTCTTCTACAAGAGGACTTCTTACATCACCAATTCTCATTTCGGAGATAACAACCCCTCCTCTTTGAGCCATTCCATGAACTTCACTCATTACAACATTTTTCCCTTCAACTAAAGCTGTCTCTCCAATTATCTTTGAAAGTTTTAAAATTCCCTGCCCACCAACACCTGAAATTACGATATTAAATACATCTTTCATTTTCTCACCTCAATTGCTTTAAATGGACACACATCGGCGCACACACCACAACCATCACAAAGAATTTCATCTATTTTTATCTTCCCATCTTCATCTACAAATATTGCAGGACACGCAAACTGATCTATACAGATTCTACACTGCGTACATTTTTCCTGATTTATTTCATACGTGATCCACTTTCCTTCTTTTCTCATCCGTGCATCCCTTAAAAGAGAGCACTCTCTTCTTGCCACTATTACAGATACGCCCTCGTGTCTTAGTGCTTCATCAAACACTTTCTGCGTCTCTTTCAGGTCATATGGGTCCACAACCTTTACAAAGTCGATACCTATTCCTTTAACTATTTCTTCTATACTCACCTTTGGCGCTTTTCTACCCAATCCATCCATTGGAATACCTGGGTGCGGTTGATGACCTGTCATTGCCGTTGTCTCGTTGTCAAGAACAAAAAGAATAAAGTGATTTTTATTGTGTTGTGCATTTATAAGTGCAGGCACTCCTGCATGAAAGAAAGTAGAATCACCAATAAATGCTACCACCGGTTGATCTGTGGATTTTGAAAATCCATTTGCAAGTCCAATGCTTGAACCCATGGATAGAATCACATCTGTAGTATTGAATGGTGGTTGAATTCCAAGGGTATAACATCCAATGTCTGATGGAAAAATTGTGTCTTTTTTGTGATATTTTCTTAAAACCTTATTAACTGAGAAGTAGGTAGCTCTATGGGGACAACCAGGACACAGGACTGGTGGACGGGATGGAAGTGGAATATCTTCAACCTGAACAACCTTTTTATCGTCTTCAATACTTAAGTGCTTAAACAGGAATTTTCTTACCCTATCAGGGTTATATTCGTATAAGGGTGTAAAGATATCTCCATCTTTACCTATTATCTTTGTCTTAATCCCATATTTCTCCTTTATCAAAATGATGTCCCTTTCCATCAAGGATTCCAGTTCCTCTACCACAAAAACCACTTCATAATTCTTTATAAAGTCTTTAATCATCATCTCTGGTAGAGGGTGGGAAAAACCAATACTCAAAATATCAATGGGTAGGTTATATTTTTTTACTACATCTATTAAGTAGTTTGATGCGGTACTTGATGTTATTGCCCCAAATTTTCCATTATTTTTTATTACTATATTGAAGGGCGATTTTTCTGAATCTTCTTTTATTCCATCCTGTTTCTCAAGTAGTTCCTTATGCAACCTTCTTGCATTTTGTGGAACGGGCACAAACTGATTTGGATTTTTTTCAAAATATCCTTTCCTCTCCCTTCTTTCAATTTCATCAAACTCAACAATTCCTCTCATGTGCGATATTCTTGTTGTTGTTCTGATCATTACTGGAATTTTGTGTTTCTCTGAGATTTCAAATGCATACTTAACCATTCTTCTTATCTCATCTGGATTTCTTGGTTCAAGAAGCGGAATTTTAGCAAATCTTGCATAGACTCTGTTGTCCTGCTCATTTTGAGAAGAATACATGGATGGATCATCTGCAGAAAGAACAATGAAACCTCCCTTTACTCCTGTGTAGGCTGTGCTCATAAAGGAATCTGCTGCTACATTGAGTCCCACATGCTTCATAAACACGAGACTTCTTAAACCACTAACACTGGCGGCATGTGCAACTTCCAGTGCAACCTTTTCATTTGTTGAGAATTCAAAATAGATATCTGTTTTTCTTGCCACTTTAAAGAGCGTATTTCCTATCTCTGAAGATGGAGTTCCGGGATATGTAGCTGCAATCTTTCCTCCTCCCTCAATGAACCCCCTTACAACTGCCTCATTTCCAAGAAGAAACATCTTTTTTCCTGGCTTATCCAGGACTATTTCTTCAATTCCCATCTTATCCTCCTTATTTCTTTAAAAACCAGAAAGAATTATACCACCACAAGGAGCAACATAGCAATTTTGTTAATTTTTGTTGTCTATGAATGGTAAAATAGAGCTGAAATGAAAAAGATAAAAATTTTATTATTTGTTGTTCTACTCCTTCTCTTAGGAAACATGCCAGCACCCTTCAGCTTCGGTTCATTCTCCACCCTGCCTGTGCCGGTCTCCAGAGTTCCATTGAAAATCAAGAGTGAAGAGATTACACTCAAACTCTCGTCACAGGAAGTGAAGGGAAGTGCAGTTTATAATATTTTAAATCCCCGTGAAGAGATAGAAGTGGGATTTGTTTTTCCACTTCTTGGTGAAGGGATATATTATTCAGAGAAAGATTTTCGAGTCTATTTTAATAATAAATCCATAGATTCAGAATTAATGACACTATCGCAGTTGAATAAGCTCCTGGGAGACAACTTTACTAAACTTAAAGATACAATATTTTCTGAAGATAGAGCTTTTATTGATCCATTGAAGAATATTCCTTATAAACCGAAGTATTTAGATTCCTTCAGCCTACCAGAAGAGAATTACTCTTTCTTTTTCTTTAAAACCCATTTTAAGGAAAGTGAGAAGGGTCTTTTAAGGATAGATTTTAGGGATTTTCCAGGATTTGATAGAGAATTATACCCAGAGGAAGTATGCCATTACTATTACATAGTTAATGTTAAAGATTACTATGACGAGTTTAAAAATGTAACTATAAATATAATTTATCCAGAAAGTTATGTGGTTTCCACCATACCGGAGGGTGATGAAAAAAAGATGGACAGTTTAAAGAAAATAACCATATTTATGAAGAATCCAGATAAAAACCTTTCCATCTCTTATATGGAAAATAGACCTTCTTCGGTAAGCGTATATTTATACAGAAAATTTCCCGCTCTATACAGCCCTTATCTCTGGTTCTTTATGTTTGGATTGCTAATTTTTGCTGGAATTATTGCTATTGTATCTTTTGTCGTGATTAAAATTATTAAAAGAAGAAAAATCAAAAAATAAAAGCCCCCTCAAGGAGGTGTAGAAAAAGGGGGCTTTTATGGGATTCTGGTTTATATCTTTTTAAAAATTAATGATGTATTTACCCCACCAAAACCAAATGAGTTGGACAGAGCGTATCTTACTTTCTGGTTCCTTCCGACATTTGGAACATAGTCAAGATCACAATCTGGATCCTTTTCTTCATAATTTATTGTTGGGTGTATGAAGTCCTCCTTAATTATAAGGAGGGTAGCGACTGCCTCTACTGCCCCTGCTGCTCCAAGAAGATGTCCCACCATAGATTTTGTTGAAGATACAGGGATTTTATAGGCTCTTTCACCAAAAATAGCCTTTATTGCCTCGGTTTCAATCTTGTCATTGAGAGGTGTTGATGTTCCATGAGCATTTATGTAATCTACCTCATCAAGGGGAACTTTGCCTTTTTCAAGAGCCAGCTCCATTACCTTTCTTCTTGCATCTCCAGTGGGTTCCGGCGCAGTTACATGGTAGGCATCATCTGTTTGAGCAAAAGAAACAACCTCTCCATATATCCTTGCTCCCCTCTTTTTAGCATGTTCGTACTCCTCAAGAACTAAAACTCCTGCACCCTCACCCATAACAAATCCATCCCTGTTTTTGTCAAATGGACGGGAAGCCTTTTCGGGTTCGTCGTTTTTTGTAGATAATGCTCTCGCTGCAGCAAAACCTGCAACTCCTATTGGAGTTATGGCAGCTTCACTTCCTCCAGCAAAAATTATATCTGCATCTCCCCTCTTTATTACTTCCATTGCTTCACCTATTGCAGTTCCTCCAGAGGCACATGCAGTAACAGGACACGATGCATAACCCTTAAGGCCAAGTTTCATTGATACCCAGGCAGTTGCCATGTTTGGTATCATCTTTGCAGTTAAAAATGGGGATACCCGGGAAGGTCCCTTTTCCATCATTTTCCTTATTTCTTCCTCAAGAGTTATAATTCCACCTATGCCAGAGGCTATAACTGTTCCAATTCTATAAGGGTCTTCTTTATCCATATCAAGACCTGAGTCTTTATAGGCAAGTAGACTTGCTGCAATGGCAAATTGAGCGAATCTGTCAATTCTTCTAACCTCTGTGACTTTAAACTCGGGGACAAACTTTCTCAAATCAAAATCTTTTACCTCTCCTGCAATTTGGGATGCTATACCCGAAGGGTCAAAAGCTTGAATTCTTCCTATCCCTGAAACCCCATTAAAGAGATTTTTCTTGTAATCTTCAAGTGTCATTCCGAGAGGTGTAATTACACCCATCCCGGTAACAACAACTTTTCTATTCATTTATTTCACCTTTTCCAATATGTACTCAATAGCAGACTTTACTGTTGTAAGCTTTCCTATATCCTCGTCAGGGACGCTTATATCAAACTCTTCCTCTATACCAGCCACTACATCCATTATTCCAAGAGAATCGAGTCCAAGATCATCAATAAACTTGTCCTCTTCTTTAAATTCATTGATTCCGGTTCTCTCCTCAAAAATTGCTCTAAATTTTTCTAAAGCCTCTTCTCTTGTCATACTTACCTCCTTTTAAATTTGAAATCCAAGAGACATACCACCATCAATTAAAAAAACCTGACCAGTCATATAACTTGATTCCTCTGACGCAAGAAATGTTACAAGATTTGCAACCTCCTCTGGTCTCCCAAACCTCCCAAGGGGGATATTTTTTAGTATTTTTTCTTTTATCTCCTCTTGAATTTCCTCTGTCATATCTGTTTCTATAAAACCCGGAGCTATAACATTTATTCTTATGTTTCTTGACGCAACTTCCTTTGCAAGAGATTTAGAAAATCCAATAATGCCCGCCTTACTTGCAGAGTAGTTTGTCTGTCCTTTATTGCCAAAGATACCAACGATAGAAGAAATATTTATTATAGAACCACTCCTCCTCCTGAGCATATGGGGAATAACTTCCTTTGTCATAAGGAATGTCCCAATGAGGTTAACATCAACAACTTCTCTAAAATCATTTTCTGTAAGTCTTATCAATAAATTATCCTTTGTTACACCTGCATTATTTACAAGAACATCTATTCTTCCAAATTCTTTTAAGAAGTCTTTGACTATATTCTGAACATCTCTTCTCTTTGATACATCACCTTTTAAAAGTAAAACTCTTCTATTAAATCTTTCTTCTATTTCTCTTTTTAATTGCCTGGCCTCTTCTTTACTTTTTCTGAAATTTATACCTATGTCGAATCCTTTTTCTGATAAAGAGAGAGATACAGCCCGTCCAATACCTCTTGCTCCACCTGTTATAAGTGCTGTTTTAGACTCTTTCATATTTCTCTTCAGATATCATACTCTCTACATTCTTAAACTCTACATTAGGAAAATCTCTCTTACCCATATTGGTAAGTGTTCTTCCGGGTCCCACTTCAATAAATTTGTTTACTCCCATCTCCAGTAGTTTTTCAACTGTTTGGATCCATTTTACAGGCTTTGTTATTTGTGAAATTAAAACTTCCCTGATTCTTTCCTCCTCCTCTATAGGCTCTGCTATAACACTTGAAACATAAGTGATGGACGGTTTTCTGAAGTTAACTCTGTTTAAGAAATGGGAGAACTCTTCCTCTGCTTTTTGCATGAGGGGAGAATGGAATGGAAGAGAAGTTTTTAAAGGTATAAATCTACCTTTCTTGCTCCTTACAACTTCTGAAATCTTTTTAAGGATTCTCTCTTCGCCAGAAACAACAATTTGAGATTTTGAGTTATACCCCGCTACAGTTACTACTCCCTCTTTTTTAAACTCCTTAACAATTTCCATAACTTTCTCAAGGGGAAGCTTTATTATTGCACCCTGACCTCCTTTTATCTTGCCATAGAATCTCTTCATAGTTCTTGCTCTTTCTCTAACAAGAATTAGAGCTTCTCCAAAGGATAATACATCTGCAGAAAGAAGGGCGCTGTATTCACCAAGGGAGTGGCCTGCAACAAAATCAGGTCTTACATTGTTTTTTTCAAGGTACTTAAACCAGAGGAAACTTGTGGATAGAACAGAAACCTGAGTGTTCTCTGTATCCTTCAACTCCTCTTCAGGAGCATCCAATAGAAGATAGGATATATCCATGCCTATCAAACTCTCAGCCTCTTTTATGTACTCTCTGCCTTCAGGAAAGATGGATAAAATTTTTCTTCCCATTCCAGAGTATTGTGAACCCTGTCCTGGAAAAATAAATGCTCTCATAACTACCTCCTTAACTCCTTTTCTTTCTTAATTGCAGCAAGAATATCCCCCTCTCCAACAATTTCTTCCTTCACCCTAGCAACCCCGTGGATTTTTGCTATATTTTTCCTTTTCCACACAACATTTACTTCCAATTCAAGAGTATCTCCTGGAAAAACAGGCCTCTTAAAGGAAAATCTTTCGATTTTCCCAAGTATTGGGAGTTCTTCTCCCTCCATAAGACATATTGCCCCCAGTTGTGCTATGGATTCTACAGTTAAGACTCCAGGCATAATAGGATAGTCTGGAAAATGACCTTTAAACCATGGCTCATCTATTCTTACCTTTTTAAGACCTTTTGCCACCTCCCCTTTCTTTATAAATGTAACTTCGTCTACAAGAAGAAAAGGCTCTCTATGGGGAATTATTTTTTTGATTTTATCTTTTGTCATTTCTTCCTCCATATAATCAATGTCATAAGAAGAGAAAACCCAACAATAATCATGAAGGGAAGAATATTTCCTCCTTTTTCCTTCTTTTTTTCAATTATTTTTGAGAGCACTGTCCCTGAAATTGAAGGAACCTCCGGTGGTTCAAGTTTTTTTAAGTCATTTCTTATAACTCTATATCCTTCCATCTTCTTCCTCCAGAATTTTTTTAAGTAGATTCCTTGCTCTAAAGAGTCTCACTTTTACAAGACTCATAGGTATATTTAATATTTCCTTTATTTCTTTGTAAGCTAATCCCTCTATATCCCTGAGAATTATTATTTCTCTCATTTTTTCTGGAAGCTTATTCAAAGCTCTCTTTACCTTCTCCTCCCTTTCTTTTTTTATTACATATGAGTCCAAAGATATGGTATCTTCCTTTTGTGTTTTTATAATGTTTTTTTCTTTTCTAATCTTTTTTATTCTTTTAAAACATGAG
>CBFDTJ010000053.1:0-8654 GCA_965612865.1 uncultured bacterium | reverse complement strand
CAAGCAGAAGACGGCATACGAGATCATGCCTAGTCTCGTGGGCTCGGAGATGTGTATAAGAGACAGTATAAGAAGAGTCCACAGCAAAAGGATATTCTGATACCTTTCCCTCAATACCTTCGCCATAATTAATATAGGTTTTATAAATTACGTTGGCTATTTCACCTATATTTGCTATCCTTCTTTTATAATCTGATACCATCAACTGAGTATAAGAACGAAGTTCCCTCTCTGCAGTTAGAATAGCTTCTTTATAATTTACATTGTAAAAAACAAAAGATAGAATAAGAGAGGGTATAAAAACAATAAAGAGAGCCAGTATAATCTGTTTAAATAAAAATTTCTTTTTAATTTTCATCTTTATGTTGTTCCTTTATCTTTTTAATCTCCTCAAATCGCTCGATAAAAACTCTAACAACTTCTGGATCATAACTGCTTCCAGATAGTTTTTTTATTTCATTAAAAGCAAACTCATAACTGAATGACTTTTTATATACTCTCTTGCTTGTCATAGCATCAAAGGAATCTGCAACAGATACTATCCTTCCCTCTAAAGGAATTTCCTCCCTTTTTAAGCCTTCTGGATATCCTGTTCCGTTCCACTTTTCATGGTGAGAGAAAGCAATCTTCTCTGCCATTTTAAGAACTGGATTTATTGATCCAGATAGTATCTTTTTTCCAATTATTGTGTGCCTCATCATTACTTTAAATTCTTCGGGAGTTAGTGAAGCTGGTTTTAGAAGTATTCTGTCTGGGATTCCAATCTTTCCTATATCATGAAGAGGAGATGCAAGTTTTATAGTATCTACAAACTCCTTGCATAATCCGATTCCTTCAGCAATTACCTCCGAGAATTTACCGACTCTCTTAACATGTTCACCGGTTTCATCATCTCTGTATTCACCAGCCATACCCAATTTCTCTATGGTTTCATAACTTAAAAGCTCTTTCTCCTTCAATATTTTTCTGAGTTTTTCTGTTCTCTTGAGAACTTCATTTTCAAGATCAGTTTGATACTCAGTTTTTAAAGCATTATATTCCTTTAGTTTTAAAAGATTCTTGATCCTTATTTCAAGCTCAACTAAATCTATGGGTTTTGATATGAACTCATCAGCTCCTGCTTCAGCAGCCTTTACTTTGTTTTCTCTGTGTGCTGCGGCAGTAACAATAATGATGGGTATATCCTTTGTATTTTTGTTTCTCTTTAAAATCCTTGTTGCTTCAATACCATCCATTATGGGCATCATTATATCCATAAGTATAAGATCTGGTTTTTTCTCTGTGGCAAGAATAACAGCTTCTCTTCCATTTTTTGCATCTATAACTTCAAATCCTCTGGATGTTAAGAATGCATTTACAAATTCAAGATTGAATTCTTCATCATCTACATTCAGTATCTTTCCTTCCATATTTTTCTCCGTTTATAATATTTTACCATTGATTATGCTAAAATTTAATAGGACCGCATCCTAGAGGAGGAGTGTAACTTGAAAATTTTGATTTGCGTTTATTATCTTGTGCCTGTTATCATTCTATTCCTGATTTCCTTCAGGGTATTTAAGCATATTGGAAAAGACCCTTTCTTTGGATTTATATTCATGTCTGTCCTTTTTGTATCACTTGGCTCGTTTGGGAGAATATTCATTGTAGATAAATTTCCTGAACTTACCACTTTCCAGTATCTTTTCTCTATAAGTCTTCTTCTTGGAGGAATTACTTCTCTTCATGCAACCATCAGACTCTCAAAGGTAGTTGATGTAAATATAGACTGGAAGAAAAAGATTGTATTATTTCCCTTAATTCTCATCCCCCTATCCTTCTTAATGCTTTACTTTTCAAAAGGCATTCTTGAGTCTGTTGATATTTTAATAAGAACTTTTACCATATTTCTTTTACTTTTTCCATTCCTTTTATCATTCAAGGTGTATAAAAAATACCTCTCTTTAAAGAATTATCCTGTTATACTTTCCTATTTGGTCTATTTCATTCCCATTTTCTTTGAAAATCCATACCTAATTCTTCTTGCCATTGTTTCATCCCTCTTATCCTTTATTAGATTTTACCTTAGGGCTGAAGCTCTTGAGTTGAGGATAAAAAGTGAACTCCCCTTGTCCTTTGTAGGTCCGAGGGAAGAGAGAGTTAAAATCATTTTTTACCTTTCTATTGTAGCTCTCATTCTTATATCTTTAATGGTTGGCTCATTCTATTTCTTTTCAAGTAGGTGGTATCTATTTAAAAAGAGTAAAATAGGAGATTTCAACAAAGTTTTGAACACAAATCTGAGATATTTGACAGATGATCTGGATCTCTCCCTGATGAGAGTTGAGGATAGCTTAATAAATAACTTTAAGGAGGAGAAAGACTTTGAGAAATTAAGGGATACATATAATTCTCTTAAAAATACAGGTATAGTTTCCTCTTTAATCTACTATGACGAGCGTGGAAATCTAAAGTTTTTCTATCCAGAAATTGATGTTAAAGCGGTAGAGGAAAAAATTGATATGGGTACCTTGAGGAGAATCAGAACCTACACAAGTCTATTCATTGGCCCGTATAAAAATGAAAAAGGTTCCCATTCCCTCCTTGTGTATGTTCCAGTTTTTGAAGAGGGAGAATTTGTGGGAACTGTAGCAGCATCCATTGATTTTGAGAGTTTCATTGATAACTTTAGAAGAAAACACTTTGGCCCACATCATAAAATTATAGTTTATGGAATAAATGGAAGGGCATTCTGGTCTTCCCCAGAGGCTACAGCGCCTATTGTTTCGGGTAGTGAAAATAAAAATTATTTTTTCAAAGAATCCTATATTAAAAGGAACGGACTTTATCTAATAGTTAGACTTTCCTTTCCGAAAACTGTAGTGTTTAAAGAGATAAGATCACTAATTGTACCCAACTTCTATATGCTTTACTTTGGAGCAATTATTATTATACTCCTGTTCATTTTAATCTTGGAGATAGAGAGAAGGTTTGATATAACAGTAGAGAAAGAGCTTGAAAATAGAATAAGGGAAACGATAAGATATAAAGAAAGGCTCTATAGTTTAAATAAAAAACTGGGTAAGTTGATAACAACAATTCCCAACATAGACATAGAATGGGATGTTAGGGACATATTGAGAAACTTAATGGTTCTCTCAAAATCTTTGCTTGATGATATTGGTGGGGAAATTTTATTTCTTGAGAGCGGAAGAATCTTAGAACCCACTTTTTCCTCTGGAGTTAAGCACCAATTGGTTGAAAGGCTTAAGATTAAAAAAGAATCAATATCAATTGCCAATAAAGATAGAATACTGCCATTTACAGGAAGTATGGTTGAACTATTTAAAACTCTTAGAGTTCCTGATACAGATATAAATGAAGATCTAAAAAGGATACTGGAGAGATACAAGGAAGCCTTTATTTTAATGGGAGAGGTCGGTAATAGAATTGTTTGCATCTGTATTCTTTTCTCAAAGAGAAAGGGATTTACAGGAGAGGATAACTTCAAAATTATAAGATTCCTCGCCACTGTTCTTAACACATTCCTTAATCTTAAATACTCCTTTGCAAAGACAAAAAAGGAAGAGAAAAGAAATTTCGTTATGTTAAAGATCCTATCCTCTCTATCTTTTAATGAAGATTTAACAAGTTTCCTCAAAAAAACCTTCAAGGAATTAGAGACTGTTTGGGGAGAGAACCTTGAATCACTGGGGTATGGTTTTCCAAGAGAAGATGTTGTAGAGGCAACTGTTATTAATAGAGAGGGGGTCTCATTCTATAAATTCCCAGTTAAAGTAGGAATAATGGGAAGGGCAATTAAGAATAGTAGAGTTGAAATTGCCAGTGATGTTTCAAAGGATCCTGACTATTTTAAAGTTTCAAGCACCATAAGGAGCGAGATCATTATACCAATATTTATAGAGAACAAACTCTATTCAGTTATAGAGATTGGATTTAACAAGGAATATATCGTTGGTGAAGAGGATAGACCTTTCTTTGAAGAGATCGGAAGGATTATAGCACTAAACATGAGTAATCTTAATCTATACAGAAATTTGAAGGAGTCTTACCTTGAAACGATAATTACACTTGTAAACACTATTGAGCTTAAGGATCCCTACACTAAAGAACATTCACAGAGAGTTGCATCCCTATCGCTTCTTATAGCTGAGAAGATGGGGCTATCAGATGAAAGAAAGGAAAGATTAATGTATGCATCCCTTCTACATGACATAGGTAAGATTGCAGTTAAGGGTAGTATTCTTAATAAGAATGGTTCACTCACCGAAGAGGAGTATAAGGAGGTAAAAAAACATACAATTCTTGGAGCAAATCTTGTTAAAGGAATCACTTATCTAAGAGGAGTTTCTGATATAATCAGGCATCACCACGAAAGATGGGATGGAAGAGGTTATCCTGATAGATTAAAAGATGGGGAGATCTGTCTTGAAGCAAGAATTCTCGCTCTCGCAGACTCTTTTGATGCAATGATTAGTGATAGACCTTATAGAAAGGCTTTTAGTTTTGAATATGCTGTAAATGAGATAAAGAAGAATACAGGAACGCAGTTTGCTCCAGATGTTGCTAAGGTCTTTTTAAGTATTCCTTTAGAGGAAATAGAGAGAGCTGTAAAAACCCAACCATTCCTACCACTATTTAAGAAATACCTTTCCTAATCAATTCTTTCATCAATAACGAAGTCCTTAAATTGAGCTCTGTAAAGATTTGCATATATTCCATTTAATAAAAGTAATTCCTCATGAGTTCCCCTTTCCTCGATTCCTCTCTCTGTAATAACGATTATTTCATCTGCATTCTTTATGGTGGATAGCCTGTGTGCAATAATTAAGGTTGTTCTTCCCTTCGTTAGTTCTTTTATAGCCTCCTGAATTAGAAGCTCTGTTTGGGTATCAAGGGAAGAGGTCGCCTCGTCAAGTATAAGAATTGGTGGATCTTTAAGGAACACTCTTGCAATAGAAATTCTTTGTTTCTGTCCACCAGAAAGTTTAACACCTCTCTCTCCAATATATGTATCATATCCGTCAGGAAAACTCATTATAAATTCATGAGCATGAGCTTTCTTCGCAGCTTCAACAATCTCCGGAAAGGTAGCATCCAGCTTCCCATACATAATGTTATCCTTAATAGTTCCTGTAAACAAAAAGACATCCTGCTGAACAAGACCTATATTTCTTCTTAAACTCCTTATTGTATAATCCCTTATATCTCTTCCATCTATGAGAATCTCTCCATTCTGTATATCATAGAATCTTGGAATTAGATGACAAAGGGTTGTTTTTCCGGCGCCTGATGGTCCAACTATTGCCACATTTTTCCCTGCCGGTATTTTTAGATTTATATTTGAAAGCACATATTTATTATTGTCATAACTAAAGGTTACATTTCTAAACTCAATATCTCCCCTTACATTTTTTAATTCAACAGCATTCTCCTTCTCTTTAACCTCAGGTTCAATCTTAAGTATCTCAAGAAATCTTTCGAAACCTGCCATTCCTTGTTCAAACTGCTGGGTAAAGTTGGAGAGCCTTCTTATGGGCATAAAGAAAAAATTTACATAGAGTAGATACGCAACAAGATCTCCTGCGTTTAAAAATCCTTTCAATATAAAATAAGCTCCAGAACCAAGAACTATGACATTCAGAATTCCCATTAAAAAATATATACCTGTAAAAAACTTCGCAAGAGACCTGTAAGCTACAACTTTTGAACCCTTAAGCTCTAAATTTCCTCTGTCAAATCTCTCAATTTCATACTCCTCATTGGTAAAAGACTTTGCAACTCTTATTCCTGATATGCTATTTTCAATATCTGCATTTATTGAGGCAATCTTTTTTCTAACATTCTTAAATGCTCTGTGCATCTCTACCCTCTTACTCATGGCAAACCAGACAATAATGGGAACAAAGAGAACTATTATAATGGTTAAATGCCAGTCTATGGTGAACAGGATTATTACAGAACCCACGAGCATAACAAGAGATATGAATAGATCTTCTGGTCCATGATGGGCAAGTTCAGAAATATTGTTCAAATCATTCACAATCCTTGACATTATATGTCCAGTTTTAACATTATCAAAGAATTTAAATGAGAGGGTCTGGATATGTTCAAAGAGGTCTTTTCTCATGTCATACTCAATTCTTACTCCAAGAACATGCCCCCAGTAATCAACAATGTACTGGAAACCTGCCCTTATTACATATAGAATAAGAAGGGAAACTGTAAAAATAATTATTAACCTTATGTTTTTATTGGGGATTAATGTGTTTATATAAATTCTTGTTGCCATGGGGAAAACAAGATCAAGTGCTGAGATTATAAATGCTGAGATTAAATCTAAAAGAAAAAGTTTCCAGTGAGGCCTGTAATAAGAAACAAACTTTTTTAACTTCTCCAAAAATAATTCCTCCTTTAAACAGCTTAACCTTCAATATTATAATCTAAATCCAGATTAACTTCCAGAGAGGTTGTTTTTTATTGTCAGGGTATAATCTCCTCCTTTATAATTCCTTAACATTTATTTCGTATCTTTAAGAAAACTTAACCTTAAAGGAGGTTTAAAGATGAAGAAAACTACACTGATAATCTTAACCATAGGAATACTCGTTGGAGCACTGGTTTTTACAGGATGTAGCAGTGCCATAACAAGTGCAAACAATGGAGAACAATTGGGAAGCGGTGAACAAAAAAGAGGATATGGTGGTGAAAATGGTAATGGATACAGAGGAGGAAATGACGGCTTTTACCTTAATGTGGATAATTACCCGAAGGAAGATTTGAGTGAGAGTGAAATCCAGGCAATGACTGAAGCACTTATGGATGAATACAAAGCAAGAGATTTTTACACCCTTGTAATAGAGAAATTCGGGAAAGTAAATCCCTTTGCAAACATAAAGAGAGCAGAAGAGATGCACATAGATTCTCTTAAAAATCTTTTTGAAAAGTATGGTCTTCAGGTTCCAGAGGACACCATGATGGATAAAGCTAAAGAGTTAATGAAGAGTGTAGATGATATTAAAGATGCATCCATTAACAACCACCTTAAAGCCTTTGAAAGGTGTGCTGAAGGCACAATGGGGAAAGGTGGATACGGTAAGGGAGAGAGTAATGAAAACTGTGGATGTGATGAAGAATATAATGAAGGAGGAAAAGGTTGCAGGAGAGGTAGAGATTAATTTAACCAAGTAAGATTAAGGGCTTCCATATGGAAGCCCTTTTTTATTTTTATAAGATTTAATAAAATAGATTAGAAAGGAGAAAAAATGAAGGGAGAGTTTAATGGTATCTTTGTACCACTTATAACACCATTTAAAGAGAATGGGGAGATAGATTTTGACGGTTTTGAAAATATACTTAACTTCCTTATCCCGAAGGTTCAGGGTTTCTTTGTAAACGCAACCACAGGAGAATTCACTTCCCTTACATTAAAGGAGAGAAAGAGGATAATGGTTTTTGTAAAAGAAGTTACAGGAAAAGATGTGAGACTACTTGCCAATGTCTCTTCCACTTCCTTTGAGGAAGTTAAAGAATTCATAAATCTTGCGAAAGAACTTGAATACGATGCCATTGTTTCACCACCCCCATTTTATCTTATTCCAGACAAAGAGGGGATTAAAGATTATTTTCTCTCCATAGCAAGAATTTCAGAGATGGGCACAATTATCTATAACATTCCTTCATGCACAGGTTACAGTATCAGTGTGGATTTAATAAGAGAACTTGCCCTCAGCGAGGAGAAAATTATAGGAGTAAAGGCAACAATAGATAGTCTTAGCTACATAAAAGACTTAATACTCAAGGTAAAAAAAGAGAGGGAGGATTTTTCAGTTCTCACAGGGCTTGGTTTTTATCTATCTTCCACCCTTATTCTTGGTGGTGATGGAGGAATTCTTGCTTTATCCCATATTGCCCCGGACACCCTGAAGAGTATTATTAAAAACTTTGAGGAAGGAAATCTTTCTTCCTTTAGAAAAAATACTGAATTTATAACGAGGTTATCAGATATATATAGATTTGGAACCTCTTTTGCTTCAAGTATTAAGATTGCTCTAAAACTTATGGGATTCCCAATTTCAACATATGTAAGAAAACCTCTTGTTGTGGATGATGAGGAAGCTACTCTAAATATAGAAAGAATCTTAAAGGAACTAAAGATTATAGATTAGGGTATCATATGGAGTGGAATTTTTTCAGTGTATCCATCTAAATATTTTACTGTTATGTTTAAGTCCTCATCCATATCCACTCCATAGACTTCAACAAGTTCTCCGCTTTTTATGATTTTAAATGGTTTATCAAACACCCTGTATTCATTCACAAGCTCAGAGACAATTTCTTTTCTAAGTTTATAAAAATTAGAAATAATCTCTTTATAATGAAAAACAATCCTCATCAATAATAAATCAATAAAATAAAATCTTTTTGTATCAAGAAAAGTTGATGTGGGAGTTTTAAGAAAACTCCCTTTAAAATCCTCTTCATTCAAATTTACATTTAAACCAATCCCTATCACCTCTCCAATGAGTTTATCTTTAAAAATTCCTTCACTTATTATCCCGCATACCTTCCTATCATTTATGTATCTGTCTCTTATACACATCTCCGAGCCCACGAGACTAGGCATGATCTCGTATGCCGTCTTCTGCTTGAAA
>CBFDTJ010000052.1:0-8762 GCA_965612865.1 uncultured bacterium | reverse complement strand
CATCTCTTTCCGGTTTATAAGAAGTCATATCTCTTATCTTCCCAAAGATAAAGAGTCTGTGAAGCTCTTCCCACTTTAACCAGTAGTTAATCCATTTCTCCCTGTCCATTAAATCTTTTAAATCAGAGAAAGTTATATATTTAAAAATTGAAATACATGGAGAGCTTGAGAGGGTTGCAAATATTTCTATTTTATCTTTTTCCCTGATAATTATACTTCCAGTGGTCTGACTGCTTATAAGACCACCTCCATGCATACAAACTGTTTCCATGCTTCCTTTATTAAATCTGTACTCTCCTCTAGCGTGGTCCCTTAAAAGATTAAAACCGCTAAATATATCGAATTCTCCCCTTTTCTCTTCCAACATACTGTAGGTTCTTTTCCTCCTTATCTTTCCCTTTGAAAAATAGGTTATAAATTTATTTTCAAAGGTTTTTTTAAAATCTATTCCCTCTTTTATTCCTTTACTTTTTTGAGAATAGTCTTTCCCTATTGTTATACAGTTGGAGATGGAGTAAAAGCTTGATACCTCTTTTACAACCCAATCTCTTTCCATCGTCTCCACAACAAAAATACTGTTTCTATCTCCGACCAAAAAACTGTTATGATAAAAAATTTTATGTTCAAACCCGCAGTTTCTTCCTTGCCCAAATTTCCCCAGTATTTCAATTATATTCTTCACTCCCTCTTTTGCATCTCGACTTCTCTCAAGAGAAAGTCTCAGAATATCCATGCCTATAAGACCGCTGTTCTTCTCCACCCTTCTTTTTGTAAAAATTGCTTCATTTCCTATAAATACTCCATTCTCGTTTACTCCCATCTCTGCTCCCCATATCCAGAATGGTTTGAAGAGAATTGCGGAATAAGTTTCTTCAACCTGAGGAACCAAATCCCCATAGGTTGTTTTTATATATTCTTTCAGGTTGTGTTTTTTTGCTGGGGCACCCTCTGGTATATGAACTTCATTGGGATCTCTATCTGAGTTTTTTCCAAAGATAGTGGAACCATCCTTCGTGAGATTTTTAAGAATGCCGAATGTATCGCACATATTTCCTCCTTTGAATAATTATATAAAAATTTTTGAATTTATGATAAAATTAAAAAAACAAAAGGGAGAAAGAGAGAGGTGAAGGGTTTTTCCGATAAAATAAAAGAAATTCTTAGCAAAATAGAAAAACCCGTGATTTTAGTTTCAGAAGAGGGTTTGATTCTTTATGCTAATAAGTATTTCCTTTCCCTTGAAGGTGTTGATAAAGATGGAGTAGTTGGAAAAAAGTTAGAGGATATAGTTATAGATAAAGAAATAAAAAGAAACCTATATCTGTTTAAATTCATACCAGATCTTATATTTGCAGTAAGAAAAGACGGCACTATTATCGATTACTTTAGGGATGAGGATAAACTTCTCCTGTTTCCAAAGGAGTTCTTGGGGAAGAAGATTCAAAACATACTGCCCAACGGGAATAAAGCACTAAAAATTATTGAGGAAGTGATAAATACAGGGAAGATTGTGGAGTATGAGTACTCATCCACCCTCCCCTATCCAGATGGTGAGGTTCGTTTCTACGAAGCACGTATTGTAAAATCCAATGATGAAGAGGCTGTATCTCTTATAAGAGATATTACCGAGAGGAAAATGTGGGAGATAAGACTTAAGGAGAGCGAGGAACGCTTTCGTCTCTTTGCAGAGACAACACCCTCTGCCATATTTATTCATGATGGAGAAAAATATTTGTATGTCAATCCTCCTATGGAACGCATTACAGGATATTCAAAGGAAGAGCTTCTCAGTATGAAGCTATGGGAGATTATTCATCCAGATTATAGAGAAATGGTAAAGGATTTTGCAAGAAGAAGGGTTAAAGGGGAGGATGTTCTATCAAAGTATGAGATAAAGATTCTTACAAAAGATGGTAGAGAGAGGTGGGCGAGCATCTATGCAAGAAAGGTGTCTTATAATGGAAAGCCCGTTGTTTTGGGAACAGCCTTTGATATAACAGATCTTAAAAGAACTGAAGAGGCTCTTAGAGAAAGCGAGGAAAAATTTAGAGGGATATTTGAGAATGCCGGTGTGGGCATAACCCTTGTTGATAGAGAAGGGAGATTGATAGAGTGCAATCCCTACTTTAGAAAATTCATTGGGTATTCCAAAGAAGAACTGATAGGGAAGCACTGGAGTATATATACTCATCCAGAGGATGTGGACAGGAACCTTGATATTTTTGAGAGGATGATAAAGGAGAGGAAAAGTTTTGTGTTTGAAAAAAGGTTTAAGAGAAAAGATGGAAAAACTCTCTGGGGTAGACTTACCATTTCCCCTGTTTTTGACTCCAATGGGGAGTTCCTTTTCCAGATAGGGATAACCGAGGATATAACCAGAGAAAAGAGAGCCGTTGAGGCTCTGAAGAAGAGTGAATCAAAGTATAGAACTCTCGTAGAGAAAATGTCTGAGGGAGTGTATCTTCTATATAACAACAAATTTGAATTTGTGAACAATACATTTATAGAGATGTTTGGATACACGAGAGAAGAACTAAAAAAAATAGATTTCAGAAAACTTATAGCACCTGAGAGTCTTCCCTTAATAGAAGAGAGAGCAAGAAAGCTCAAGATGGGTGAGTCTGTTCCTGACAAATACGAATTTGTGGCACTCGGTAAACACGGAAAGAAGGTTTATGTGGAGGTGTCTGTAACCTATGTTCCTTATAAGGGGGGTATTGCCACACAGGGAATTGTTAGGGATATAACGGAGAAGAAGGCGTATGAGAAGAAATTGAGATACATGGCGACGCATGATATTCTCACAGGTTTACCTAACAGAAGCCACTTTATGGATTTTCTTAGAGCAGCTATAGAGAGTTCAAAGAGATATGGTCATCTAACCTGTGTTATGATGCTTGACCTTGATGGATTTAAAGAGATCAATGATAAATTTGGCCACGATATAGGAGACAAAGCTCTTGTAAAAGCTGCAGAGAGATTGAGAAACAGTGTTAGAAGAAGCGACATTCTCTCGAGGATGGGTGGAGATGAGTTTCTTGTACTCGTTCCCATTTTAAAGAGTGCAGGAGATGCTGTGGGCATGGGAAGAAAGATTGTAAATAGCTTCAGGGATCCGCTGGAAGTGAATGGAGAATTGTATCACATTACAGTAAGCGTAGGCGCTGCCATATTTCCACAGGATGGAGTTGATGCTATTGAGCTTATAAAGAAAGCCGATAGGGCAATGTATAAAGTGAAAAGGAATGGGAAGGACGGGTTTTCACTCTATTCAGATTTTGTTAAAGAATCTTAGGAGCTTTTCTGTTAAATCGTTTTTATCCTTATAGGATATCAAATCTAAATTAGGATTTCCGTTTATCATAGCCGAAAGATGTATTCCTTCTTTTGCCAAGCAAACAACCCTTTTTCCAAGCTTCTCTCCGAGGGAAATTTCATATCCAACACCCAGGGATGGTTTAGAGACCTCTGCAAGAACAATGTCACTTTTTTTAAGAGCCTCCACATCTCTTCTATATATATCCTCATCAGACATATATCTTTCTCTCTTCTTCCAGTTAATATTAAACTCTGTGGTAACTTCATGCCCCATATCTTTTAAAAGTCTGTAGACAGTCTGAATTACTTCCTCGTCAGGGCTTCCCCCTCTTATAGAAAAAGCAAAATACACCTTCATCTTCTCCTCCTTGTAACTTAACATTTTCTCGTTTCTCTATTATTATAAAAGAGAGGTGAGATATGGAAAAGATTATTCTCTATATTTTCTCTTATATTTATGGAAGCATCCCTTTTGGGTTAATACTTGTAAGAGTTCTTAAAGGTGTGGATATTAGAAAAATAGGCAGTGGAAATATTGGGGCCACCAATGTTTCAAGAGTTCTTGGTTTAAAGTTAGGACTTATATCTGGAATTCTTGATATATCAAAGGGATTTATTCCGGTTATTATAGGAAAATATCTTGGTTTATCCACAACGGAGCTATTCTTCGCTGGTCTTTTAGGGGTAGTGGGACACGATTTTTCTATATTTCTTTCCTTTAAAGGAGGAAAAGGAATTGCATCCACACTTGGTTTTATTCTTGCTCTGAATCCACTGGTTATCTTAATTGAAGTAGTGCCTTTTTTAGGTACCTTCTTTATCACAAAAATTGTTTCCCTATCCTCCATACTGGCTCTTGTTTTCCTTCCCATCTCCTTTCTTATTGTGGGCGATAAAACCCTTGCTCTCCTTTCCCTTATTCCCTCGGCTCTTGGAATTATAAGACATAAAGAAAACATAGAGAGGCTTATTTATGGCATTGAGAGAAAATTTGGTGAAAAAGAACTAATTGAGACTGAAGTTTTAAGGGAAGATACCTCTGGTCTAAATAGAGCAAAAGAGATTCTAATGAAAGGGGGAGTGGGTGTTATTCCCACAGATACTGTTTATGGACTGTGCACGAATGCTTTGAGCGGGGAGGGAGTAAAAAGAATTTACAGAATAAAGAAAAGAGATGTAAAGAAGCCACTTGTACTCTTTGTAAAAAATAAAGATGAGATTGAAAAATTTGGAGTTATAAATGATGTTGCAAAGAAGTTAATAGATAACTTTATTCCAGGACCTGTTACCATAGTTTTAAAGAGAAAAGAGGGAGCACCTAAAATCTCTTTAAAAGACATTGACACCATAGGAATAAGGATTCCAGATGAAGAGTTTGTCATAAAATTACTCAAGAGTCTTGATTTCCCCCTTGCCACCACAAGCGCCAATATATCAAATAGGCCAACTCCAAAGGATATTTCTTCCTTGAAGGAAGTTTTTTCAGGCATTGTTGACTTTATAGTGGATGGAGGTGAGAGAAGCGGAAGTCCTTCCACTGTTGTTTCTGTAATTGGGGAGGAAGTTAAAATATTGAGAGAAGGAAGGGTAAAGAGGGAGGAGATATTTAAGATACTTAATAAATAAATTAAAACAGGAGGCTTACATGAGAATAGCTATTGGTTCTGACCACGCAGGTTTTGCCTTAAAGGAGGAGATAAAGAAATTTTTGACTGATTATGAAGTTGTTGATGTGGGAACAAATTCAACAGAATCTGTAGATTATCCAGACTTTGCAAGAAAAGTGGGAGAGCTTGTGAGGGATAAAGAAGTGGACTTCGGGATTTTAATTTGTGGAACAGGAATTGGTATGAGTATCACAGCAAACAAAATTAAAGGTGTTTATGCTGCTTTAGCCTGTAATGTTCTTACTGCATCACTTGCGAGGAGACATAACAATGCCAATGTTTTATGTATCGGTGGAAGGATGGTTGGGGTTGAATTGGCGAAGGAGATGGTGAGAGCCTTTTTATCCACAGATTTTGAGGGAGGAAGACACGAGAGGAGACTTAATAAGATAAAAGATATTGAAAATTTATAATAATTATATATAATAAATAATGTAAGAATTTGTTGGATAAGGAGGTAAACTATGTTATGTGATATTTGCCATAAAAGACCTGCCACCATTACGGTGACACAAATAATTAATGGAGAGAAAAAAGTTCTTCACATATGTGATGTATGTGCAAGAGAATATGGATATATAAAAGATTCTTTCTCTTTGTTTTCGCCTTTTGAGGATTTCTTCCAGGACGAGTTCGCCAAGTTCTTCTCCTCCCCTGAACCAACTCCAAGATACGATCTTTTCTCTGGGGAGGCAGAAGAGAGTATTCTTGAAGCAGAGAGAATTGCCAAAGAACTTGGTGATAGCGAAATCAAAACTGAACACCTTCTTCTTGCGCTTTTGAGGAAGGCTGAATTTGTGAAAGGAATCCTTTCATCCCTTGGAGTAAATCTGAAGGAATTGGAAACTGAGGTTCTATCTTACATGAAGAAGAAAGATGAAAGGGTAGAGGAGGTCACTCTCTCACCCAGGGTAAAGAAAGTTCTTGAACTTGCTCAGAGAGAGGCAGAAGCTATGGGAAGTGGATACATTGGTTCAGAGCACCTGCTTCTTGGTCTTATTGACGAAGGAGAAGGGATTGCAGCAAGAATACTCAAGGAGAAGAATCTTACGAGGGATAACTTACTTAAGACAATTTTAAAGAGAGAGAGAATGGCAAAGGAGGAAAAAGTGAGCGAAACCCCAACCCTTGATCAATTTGGTAGAGATCTAACAAAGCTTGCGAAGGAGGGAAAACTTGATCCTGTAATTGGAAGGGATCAGGAGATAGCAAGAGTGTTAAGGATTCTTTCGAGAAGAACTAAAAATAATCCGGTTCTTATTGGGGAGCCAGGAGTTGGTAAAACCGCTATTGTTGAAGGTATTGCACAGAGGATTGTGTCAGGAAAAGTGCCAGATGTATTAAAGAACAAGAGACTTATCGCCCTTGATATTGGAGGTCTTGTTGCTGGTACGAAATATAGAGGAGAGTTTGAAGACAGAATGAAGAAACTTCTGGAGGAGATAAAGAGAAATGAAGGAAAGATTATAACCTTTATAGATGAGTTACACACAGTTGTTGGAGCAGGTGGTGCAGAAGGTGCTGTTAACGCTTCAAACATCTTAAAACCTGCCCTTGCAAGGGGAGAGATGCAGTGTATTGGAGCCACAACCATTGGAGAGTACAGAAAATACATAGAGAAGGATCCAGCCCTTGAGAGAAGATTCCAGCCTGTACTTGTAAGTGAGCCTACAGTGGAGCAGACAATTGAGATTTTAAGGGGACTTAAGGACAAGTATGAGGCTCATCATAGAGTAAAAATCTCTGACGATGCAATAGTTGCTGCGGCAACACTTTCAGATAAGTACATAACAGACAGATTTCTACCAGACAAAGCAATAGATCTTATAGATGAAGCTGCAGCAAAGGTAAAGCTTGAACAGAAGGGTGAACCAGAGACAATAAAGAAACTTGAGGAGGATCTAAAGAGAGCCCAGAGAGAGAAGGAGGCTGCTGTAAAGGCAGAGGATTTTGAGAAGGCGGCAAAACTAAAGAAACTGGAGGAGGATCTTACCAAGAAATTAGAGGAAGAAAAGAAGAAATGGAATAAAGAAAGAGGCGGAGATGTGCCCGTTGTTTCCTATGAAGATGTTGCTGAAGTTGTCTCTGAATGGACAGGTGTTCCTGTTTCCAAGCTTGTGGAAGAGGAAGTTAAGAAGCTTATGAGAATGGAAGAGGAACTTCACAAGAGAATTGTTGGTCAGGATGAGGCAGTAAAAGCAGTTTCAGAAGCTATAAGAAGGGCAAGAGCAGGACTTAAGGATCCAAAGAAACCAATAGGCTCCTTTATGTTCCTTGGACCAACAGGTGTTGGGAAAACTGAGCTTGCCAAGGCTCTCGCAGAATTCTTATTTGGTGATGAAAATGCCCTTGTAAGATTTGATATGAGCGAATACATGGAAAAACATGCTGTTTCAAAACTTATAGGTGCACCTCCTGGTTATGTGGGATACGAAGAGGGTGGACAACTAACAGAGATAGTGAGAAGAAAGCCGTATTCTGTAATCCTGCTTGACGAGATAGAAAAAGCTCATCCAGATGTATTCAATATTCTTTTGCAGATACTTGATGACGGAAGACTCACTGATTCCAAGGGAAGAACTGTAGATTTTAAAAACACAGTTATAATTATGACTTCAAATCTTGGAAGTGATACACTTTTATCCATTGATCCAAGAGATAAGGAACAATTTGAAAGGGCAAAAACAAGAATACTTGATTTACTTAAGATAAAGTTCAGGCCAGAGTTTTTAAACAGAATTGATGAGATAATTGTTTTCCACCCCTTGACAAAGGAGCATATTAAGGCTATAGTTAAACTTCTGATTGAAAGAGTGAAGAGAACTTTGAGAGGACAGGGAATGAATCTTGAACTTACAGAAAAGGCTATAGAGAAGATTGCAGAGAGGGGTTTTGATCCAACCTTTGGAGCAAGACCACTGAGAAGAACCATTCAGAGAGAGATAGAGAACGTAATAGCAAAGAAGATAATAGAAGGTGATTTTAAAGAAGGTGATACAATTATAGTTGATGTAGATGAAAAAGGAGAATTTGTCTTTAGAAAGAAGGAGGTAACAAAGGAATGAGAGAGACACTACTCTTTGTTCAACTTGCACTGGCAGTGTTGGTGATAATAAGCATTCTGTTTCAGACTCCTAAAGGAGCTGGTCTTGGTGCTATATCTGGAGGAGCGCACCTGTTTCATGTGAAAAAGAGAAAGGATATTATTCTTGAAAAAATAGCTCTTGTTTCTACCATAAGCTTTGGTTTGCTTTCACTCGTTCTTACCATACTTGGTGTTTAGGGGTTGAAAAAGACTTACTTTTATGTATTATAAATATTGACACTTCTTAAGAGTGCCGGGATGGCGGAACTGGGAGACGCGTACGTTTGAGGGGCGTATGGCGAAAGCCGTCCGGGTTCGACTCCCGGTCCCGGCACCAGAGTATTTTGGGGAGCGAGGAGGTAAAAATGGCTCGATACTGCAATGTGTGTGGAGCAAAACTATCTATTTTTAAAAAAGATAATTTATGTGATAGTTGTAAACATAAGTTAGAACAATCTATAATAAGAACAAGAGAGCTTACTCAAGAACAATACAAAATCTTAAGTGACTTCTCAAAAAATAAATCCTCAAAAGTTTCCTTTTTTAATAAAATATATAAACAACTTGAGAAAATTGGGGGAATTCAAGAGACAGAAATTGACTTGCTCCAAAAGATTCAGGAAGCTCTTAATTTAACTAATGAAGCTGTCTCTTATACACATCTGACGCTGCCGACGAAGGCTTAGGTGTAG
>CBFDTJ010000051.1:0-8907 GCA_965612865.1 uncultured bacterium | reverse complement strand
GAGTTTTTTTTGGTTTACAATGAGTTCTCTTTTTCTTCTCAGTATATTTCTCTTATATTCATCATCGGCAATTAAAAAGTCAACTACTGTATTATTTTTATGAACAACCCTTTCAATCTCTGCATTCTCAAAAATCATAGGTTTATCATGAACAAAAATAAAATCGCTATTACTTTTTAAATCTTTCAAAAATTTATCAAAGTCTTCAACCTCTATTATAAAATCAAGATCATAAGTGGCTCTTGGCTCAAATATGACACTATAAGCAAGTCCACCTATTAATGCAAAGTTATAATTCTTTAAGATTAAAAAATCTGATATACTAAGTAAAATTCCTAATAATGAGCTCTTTCTATTTTCCATCTGTTAATTATTTCTTCAATCTCAGTTTTTGAAAGTTCTGGATGCTTGGATTTTATATATGCCTTCTTAAGTTCCAGTATCAATTCATTTAATTCTTCTACTTTTTTAATTCTCTCAACAAAAATTTTCTCCTCCATTCTCATCCTTCTTCCTTAGGATAGATTATTGTAACTTTTTTCTCTCTTCCATCCCAGAGAACTTCAGAACCAAGTCCTTCCGAGACAAATCTAATTGGAACCATGACTCTTCCTGGTGGAACGAGAAGGGGTGGTGAATCCATTGTTTGAGGAATATTGTTTATAAAGTACCTTACCTTTCCAACCCACATCTCCACAACTGTATCGTAAAGCTGGAATGTTACCCTTTTATCCGTTTGATCCCAGAACACGTAAGCTCCGAGGCTCTCTGTAACAAATCTTACTGGAACATATGTCCTTCCATTCTTTATGAATGGAGATACATCCATCTTAACAGTTTCACCATTTACCTTTGCCTCTTTCTTTCCAATCCAGAGGATTATTGTTTTCTTTTCTACTCTGTAAACCACTCTTTTAACAACACTTTCATTTCCTGCCTTATCTACTGCTTTAAACTCTATCCTGTTGTATCCAAAGTTTAATGGAATTTCGACAAGGAACTTTCCTTCCTTTGAAATCTCAATCTTCTTACCATCAACAAAAAGAGAACTTCCCTTTTCAACTTCACCACTAATCTTTATCCTATCCTCTGATACCTTATACTTTAAGGGGAGATTTACCCATAAATAGGGAGGGGTTAAATCACAAATTATTGAAAGAAACACTTTTTTTTCATTTCCAGATTCATCCACTGCCTTTATCTCAAAAACATTCATACCTTCTTTAAGTTTCATGTAAATGGTGAAGTTGCCCTCTCTATCCACTTCTATTTCTTTCCCTTCAAAAAATACCCTTGCTCCTATTTCTGTAGTTCCATCCACTTTTATGTTCTTTTTGTTTGTTATAAATCCATCTGGTATTGAAAATTTAAGATCTGGTGGGATGGTATCCATCTTTATTGAAAAAGTAATCTGGATTTCAGCATAACCTGATAATGAGAAAATCTTTATTTTTTCCTCATAAGTTTTACCTTCAACAAGATTTGATGTATCTATTACTCCTCTTATTCTCTCCTTTCCATCGAATTCATACTTTGAAAGAGAGATGAATTCCTCTGCTTCAATTCTTCCTTTCTTTCCTTCCACATCAAACTCAAATTCTATCTTCTTTCCTCTATCCACCTCTCCAAAGTCAAACTTGTCTGGTGACACCTTTAAATGATCAAGGGTTATCACCTGAACTCTATGGTTGAATGTATCAGCAACAAAGAGTTTTCCATCACTGTAAAATATTCCGCCCGGTTTAAGAAACTTTAAAGTATCTCTCTTGTAAAAATCTTTACTGAATTCAGTTTCGTTGAAATTACTCATGGGTCCACCGTTTTCTCCAATGGATCTTGTATATTCGCCATCAAAGTTAAAGAAATCTATTCTCCCACCTTCGTTAAGCACAGCTATCTCTTTAGAATCAATTAATGCAACGGAAACCGGGGTTTTCAAAACTCCCTTACCAAAAGTCTTTAAAAAACTCCCCTTCTTTGTGAATACCTCCACCCTATCCCCTGCACTATCACATACAAAAACCATATCCATCTCATCGCTCACTGTAATTCCTCGTGGACCAATACCTGTTATACCTAATTTTTGAGCTGAAAAATCTCCCTTCTTTGTAAACTTTCCATCTCCTGAACCAATGCCCCCAAACTGGTAAAGGAATTTTCCGTCTTTATCAAACACCTGAACCCTGCATGTTGAATCTGTTACATAATATCTCTTATCGGAGTCTGTTGTGATAGAAAGAGGATAAATAAACTTGCCTTTACCGCCACCATATCTTCCAAATGTCTTAAGAAACTTTCCATCTTTATCATAAACCTCAACTACATGACTTCCAGTATCTAAAACTGCGATTTCATCATCTTTATTCACACAAATTCCAAGAGGATACTGAAGTTTTCCAGGTGCCCGTCCATACTCAGAGATCTTTTTTATAAAATTCCCGTCCTTATCAAATATGGATATAGATGAAGTTCCGGAATTTGCAACAGCAATGCTTCCATCTGATAGTAAACTTATGCTTTGAGGAAAATAGGTAGGCGAATCAGGTTCTTCCCCTATAACCTTAATTACCTTTCCGTCATAACTTATAAGGTTTACTACGTCATCCTCAATAGATGTCAAAAGCATTGCTCCTTTAAATGGATAAATTCCGGATGGTAAGTGCCATTTATCACCAATGGTTCTTAAATACTTCCCTTCAGGAGAAAACACTTGAATTTTCCCACTATCCCTTTCAGTAATCCATATATTCCCCTCCTTATCGAAGGTAAGATGGGTTGGGTAGTAATCCAACTCAAAATCATAAAGATACTCACCAGAGGTTGAAAGAACCTGAACTCTCGAGTTTCCAGAATCAAGTATAAAGACTTTTTCATCTTTTATAATAATGTCATTGGGGTCTTTGAACTGCTTTTTACCCTCTCCCTCTTTTCCAATCTTCATTTTAAAGTCTCCAAAGAGAGAAAATACCTTTATTGTCCCATCAGCTTTATCTGTAACCCAGAGTTTCTGATTTTCATCTATGGCACATGCAGTGGGTTTCATATCTTTAAAAGATATAAACCAGCCAGCAAACTCCCCATTCTCCTTGAATATCTTAATCTTACCTGATTCAGTATCACATACATATATAAATCCCTCAGAATCAACATATATAGAGTTGGGAGTAATGAAGGAAGATATAGAATCCCCAAAACCACCAAAGCCTCTTATAAAATTAAAATTCTCATCGAGCTCAACAATTCTAAAGTGGAGCGAATCAAGAATAAATATTTTATCATTAGAAACTTTCACATCTGTCGGTTTGTAAAGATTAAACCTTCCTGGCCCATACCCTATTACTTTGACATTCTCTTCTCCCTCAAGAGAAAGACCCGGCGTAAAGGAAACTATCGAAACCACAATAAGTAATATTAGAATTTTTCTCATGGTTTAATTGTATCAAATGGAGAAAAGAAATCTTCAATCCTCTTTGCAATTACTACATAAGAGGATATGTTTTTTCCAACGAAAACCTTCTCATAAAATGGAGGTTTAAAACCAACTTTTTCAAGCAATCCCACAGTAGCCATAACATCTGCCTTCTTTAAAAGTTTGACAATAAATTCGTTGAGAAGTTTCATCTCTTTGTCAAAAAGCAAGTAGAGTTTACCATCTTCCTTTAATAGTCTGTATGAAAGGGAAAGTCTGGTGATATTCCTCTCCTTTCTTATGTCTGGAGAAACCCAGACAATTTTTGTAAAAACATTTGACGGTAATTTCTCAATACTGCTCTCTTTTATGGGAATCACTCTTTTTAAGAAACCGAAATCAAAGAGTTTCTTTTTTAATTCTTTTATCTTCCCTTTTCTTGTTACTAAAACCTTTCCCCCATCACCTATCTTTTCACCAAGTCTAAAAAGGGAAGTTTCATCAGAGAAGTTTATACAAAGTATCCAGTCTTTTTTGTCTATGAGCTCATTGTTTAAAAATAGATTCTCGAGGTTTTCATGTTTCTCATATTCATTCATACCTTAAGGCATATCCTTGGGACCTTCCATCCTCACTCTGCCTGTGGCTGGAGTTACAATAAGCTCGACAATTCTCGGTTTACCGTTTGTTCCTATAACAGCCTTTGACATGATTCTTATAGTACCACCAGAACATGGATTTCCCCATTCATTGAAGGTAAGAACTGCATAATAGTCTGGAGGTGAAGATGAAGGAGAACAACCAGTTCCTAAATCTACAGATGCTGGAGCAGTGTATCCAAAATGCCACAAAAACCCAATTCCCTTAGAGAAATGTCTCACCACAATATTTGGAAATTCCCTCGGATGATTAATTATGTATACTATGTCATAGCCATCATTGTTTGCTTCCTGTATTGCACCTTCTTTCTTTTCCCATACATAAACATTGTTTAACTCCTGCTGGGAAGTATTCTTTACATAGAACCTCATTTGAAGAATCTCGAGTTGTGATTTAGCCCTCTCTCTTATTTCTGTAATGTCATTTGCAATCTGCCATGCATCATTTTTAAGCCTTTGCCTCTGGATAATCTTAGGCGAAAGATACAGGAACCCACCAGCAATAATAATCGCTATCGTAACTGTTACTATCAATTCAATTAATGTAAAACCTTTATTTTCTTTCATATTAAACTCATTATGGAGGGTTTACCATCTCTCTCCATAAAATTCTTCCAAACTGTACACCTTTAATCTTTCCGGTAAGCTTCTTCGCGGGTTGAGTATCTGTGATCACTTCTCTTTCAATTATTTCGTCTCCAACATTTGGAAAGTGTGGGGGTCTCATTCTGTGAAGATTGTAATCAAAGTACTGTAACTGAGTCTCATAACCTTTTATCCAATTCCCTGAAACAATTGCTGGAGCCCAATCTGCTGAATAGAAAGTTTGAGAACCCCTGAAATCAAGTACATGACCATTGGGATTATAGCGATGCCAATGTGCGTAGGGGTCAATTCCCCACCATCCCGTTTGAGCTAAAATTGCTGCGTCAACTCTTAAGTGCTCCGGTGCTGTTCTATGGATAATTATATTATCATGAGCAATTAGCCCAAGAGCATCCGGAGTATAATCTGGGGGTGGCGCAGTTTTATCTGTGATTGGTGGATGAACGTATTCAATATTATTCATGATATAGATATTTTTCTCTGAATATACGGTAACCCTTCCATTAATCTTACCAAAAACCTTGACATTTCCCCTTGCGTATATGACTCCACCAGGTATGGGGTTTCCATTTTCATCTGTCCCTGCATTTTGTGGCATATCAAGAATATAAGCATGTCCATATCCCACCTTAACCTGTATCTTCCCATTCTCAAGAAAATGAAGAGTTACTGTCTTATTGGGGTTATCAAAATAGTAATCAGTGCCGTAAGTTAAGTTTGCAATTTCATTTCCTGCTTCCTGAACCTTTGAAAAATCCATAGATTCCTGCTGTCTTGCATATATCAATACACTATCCACTCCATCATCATAATTGTTATTAAAATTCAAATCAAGGTAGTATTTTTTTTCTGGACCATCATGAACAATTTTCACAGTACTATGAAGTTCTCCTGGATCTTGAACGCCATTTCCATTCTCGTCATACCAGTATGGGGGGTCAATTACTGCTTCGCCATTCACTGAGTTTCCTTTAAATGGCAAAATTTCATGTTCGACTCCATTCTCATCGGTAAATCTAAACCTTCCTGTATGTTGATTGGCATAAGGACCAAACCATATATAATCATAGACATTACCTGATGCATAGATTTCATCCCATATGCTTCCGGAGAAATATATGTTTCCATTTCCTCTAATGGGGCCGTGCAGTTCTTCATCGTAACCAAAACACACTGTATCATTGGTAGCAACAAGATAATCTGAGAAGCTAACATGATCTATAACTGTCTGGGTACTTGACTCCCCGAGAAGTACTTGAATATCCTGGTCAGTATCTGATGCAAAAGGAATAACAAACTCACTCCTTATAGCTCTCTTGGTGAGAGAGAGTTTATAATTTATATTGTTTAGAGCTAACTGACTATTGGTTCCGTCTATATCTATAACATTAATATAGTAGTCCTGTGAATAACCGTTATCGATGTTATATTCACCATCCTTCGGCCTCGGGCAAACAAGTTTTATCTTGTCTTTTATCTGACTATCATAAATATCTTCTGGTACAGATTTGTTAAAACTGTATCCAACGGCAGAGAGAATAACTTTGTAAGTATCTGGTGTTCCATCACTATCTGAATCTACCTGAATTTGAAAAGCAGTCTTCGCTATTACTCCTTCATATTTTACATTGGTTGTTGGCTGATCAAGATCATAAGGCATAATCACTTTATCTCTTATATCTGGATCGGATAAATCTGGACAGGTACTACTTCCTGTATCAAGACCGCCAAGCTCTCTAACCATCAAGTCAAGCATCCCAAGATCGCTATCATTTGTAGCATTGGGATTAAACAGGTCATCATCTCCTAATAAATAGTATTCCCATTGATTGTAAGCACCTTGAATATCATTTGTGACCTCGTCAACAGCTGTTTCGTTTCCTCCTATCCTCAACTGCTGTAATTTTGCCACAACTGCATCAGTTACTCTAACATTTACAGGCTCTGTAACTTCATTGACTTCGTCACTATCAACCTGTCCGTCTCCATCAGCATCAAGCCACTTAACAGGTTCAAGCTCACCATCACTATCTATATCCTCAAGCCAATCAAAATCAAGGAAATATTTGGCTCTGGTAAGATAGTACTCACCAGAATGGCCTGGGCGTGGATCCTCGAACAGTTCTGGATAATAGTTATAAAGGGCAGGAGTTCCTGTTTCAGGATCTACATCTTCGTCACTAATCAAACCCTGTGCTTTCTCATATCTTTTTAACCAGTACATTCCTATATTGTCTATATGGTAGCTTTGAATGTACCTTATCATTTCCTCCATTCCTGCTTCTGCGGTGGTGGTTGTGGTTTTGGAGAATCTGAGAAGATTCCTTAAGGAGCCCTGTCTATTTGCACTTATCAATGTATATCCAATCATCCCAAAGAGAATGGTGCTTATTATAAACACTGTTATCAAAGCAAAACCTTTACTGTTTTTAAACGCTCCCATTCCTATCACCTCCTTATGGGAGGGCGTTTCTCACGCCAATATTCCCGATAAATATATAATCTTGAGCTTCCTTCCCTTTTCTTAAAATTACCCTGGATATTATTGCAATTTTTATAAGCTGTCCCTGTCTTTTAAAAACTATATTATATATAATTGGTTCAGTTATTGGATTCCCTCCTTCCCAATCTGTTCCATTCCACACATACCTTCTGAGCTCTTTACCTTCTGGAAAATAGGGAATAGAGTAAGCGCTTGAAGCTGCGATTACATACTTAACCATCTCTTCTGTTTCTGGATTCTGGGGATCTGGATGAACAAAAACTATAGAATTCCTTTCTTCTCCATCTGGAAATGAGTTGTCTGGATCATCAGGATCATTAACTTCTGTTGCTTCCCTCAATTCTCTTGATAATCTATCCATCCCTGCCCGCAGGTTATCATTCAGGGCAGTTCTTATATAGTTCTCCATGTTAAATGCTACAATATGCGTATAAATTGGATATAAGCCAACCATAATAATGGCAAAAATTGAAATTGTTATCATCAACTCAATTAATGTAAAACCTTCTTTATGGATCATGATAGGTTATCTCCGTTGATGCAGTTTTAAACTGCCTCCACCCATTTGTAGCTTTTGGATCTCTTATATATATTTTTATATCTGCCTTATATAAAAATTTGTATGGATCATCTTCTGGACCTGGCGCTTCATCTGCCACATACCTTGTTAAATAGATTTCAACTTTAAAATCCTTATAAAATTTTGCAACATCTCCGTAAGAACCAAGGGAGGAGAAACTAAAATCCACATACGGAAATTCATAATCTGGATCACTTGGATTATAAATTGCTGTGTCATAAACACCATCTGCTATGCTGGAATACTTCATCTGCCTTGTCCCCCCATTCCATGGATCAGTAACATCCTCTGATTGTGGTAAAGAATTGTATAGATACTCAAGGTTATCCTTCTCTGTTGCATCAGGAGTTAAGTAAAATGTCCTTCCTCTCAAATCCTCAAGTATGTATGTGGATAAATTATCAGCAAGAAGCTCGAGTTGCCTCTTGTGGCTCTGCCTGTAAAGACCTACCACTGCTCCAAGTGTTGCCATAATTGGAAAAACAAGTATAATTATGGCAACAAGAGCTTCTACAAGTGTAAAACCTTTTTTATTTTTAAATATGTTGAATATTCTCAAATCCCTCACCTTCACAAATGGTTTTTCCTGGGGCGATATCGCCCCAGGAAAAAATAGCACAACTTAATTTTTATAACCCTAAAAACCTGTTATCCTAAGTTATGAGTTTGTTCTTACAATATCGTCGTCACCACGATCATCAGATGTACCATCTGGACCAACAGACCAGAGATACCAAGGTCCTGAATGGCCATCGTCACACTCGTAATAATAAGTATGTCCAGGATTAAATGGATCGTCTGGAATGGAATTAATATAGGAAATTGGTCCAGTTTCACCTGTTGCAGAGGTATGAGAGGAAGTATTGATAGATGCCCCTGAACCTTCCTGCCCACCAGTAAGCTCTGCTTTCACTTCATCTGACATTTCTCCTGCTGTACTCTGCTCAGGATACTGATTCCAATCTACAAAGAATGCCTCCAGTGCTGTTGCGATATTCCTTAAATCCTCCTGTGCTCTTGCCTTCTTTGCCCTAATCTGCATGTTCCTGTAAGCAGGAACTGCAATCAAAGCAAGGATTAAGATGATGGCAATTACTACCATCAACTCAATAAGTGTAAATCCCTTGCCACTTCTCCACAATGTTCTCAC
>CBFDTJ010000050.1:0-9206 GCA_965612865.1 uncultured bacterium | reverse complement strand
TCAAGCAGAAGACGGCATACGAGATCATGCCTAGTCTCGTGGGCTCGGAGATGTGTATAAGAGACAGATTTAGAACAAACTTTTCCTATAATTTTTACGAATTGGTATTTCCTTGGAGATGAAAAATATAATTCCTCATCTATTGTACCTATAAGCTCAAAATCTGCTCCCGCAGCAAAAGCTAAATCCACATAATCCAAATTTAAAAAATTAGCAACTTTTATTGTTAAATCACTTATAGGAAGTTTTGACTTATAAATTTCAAATCCTACATTACTACTCTCCATAAGCTCATTTATACTTACTGAAAAACCATCTGTAATATCCATACAAGAAGTACAATATCCAGCATTTGCTAATAATACTCCTTCCCTTATTCTTGCCTTTGGTTTAATTAATTTATATCTCAAAATTCTTTCCTCATACGGTGTCAATTTCAGCCCTTTTTTACGGGCTAAAAGAAAATAAATCAATGCTGTAGAAAACAATCCGATTGTTCCTGTAACAAATATCAAGTCTCCTTTTTTTGCCTTATCTCTTCTTAAAATCTTATCTTTGGAAACCTTACCTATCGCAGCCCCTATTAAACATCGAGGTGAAGAAACCCAACCAGTATCCCCTCCCAATATTACAACCTTATGATCTATTGCTGCTTTTTTGGCCCCATAAGTTAGCTCCTTAACCTCCTTTATTTTAAAATCCTCTGGAAGTCCATAACATAATACCACCCCCATAGGCTTTGCTCCCATTGCAGCAATATCACTGATATTTGCGACAACAAGAAAATATCCCATTTCATAGTATGACATTATTCCTTCTTGAAAAGCAATAGGGTCTTCTGGAATTTTATCAATAGAAACAACAACACAGGTATTCTTTTCAACCTCTATAACTGCTGCATCATCTCCTATTCCAACTATTAAACTTTTAATATTCTCTTGTTTAGTTTGAAAAATAGGCTTTATTATTTCCTTTATTAGCCTTTTTTCTCCGATATCCTTTACAAATTTCATTTTTAAATCTTAAAAATATTTATTTCTCTTGTCAACTTTTAAAAACTACCCGAATCAATACTTGAGGATAATTTTTTCTCAACTTTTTCCATTTATTTTTTACATTAATTCTCCTCAAATTCAAATTCAACTTTAATCTCTTCTCTCTAATAAATTCCTCTATATTATTTCCTATTAAAATAACTCCTCTGCTTTTGCGTGATAATTTAATTAAATCATTTGCATAACTTTGCAATTTTGCTGCTCTATTCACAACTACTCCAAAAATTTCCTTTTTTTTCTTCCTCCCATGATATATCGTTGTTCTATAAACATCACCATATTCTAAACCTATACCACATTTTTTATTAATCTTATTACAGTTCTTAATGATCTCAATACTAGCTTTAAGCATATTTTTAATTATTCTTATCTTCTCCTCTGTTTTTCCTGGAAATACTGCCATTATCCCATCACCTAAATATTTATGTACTATTCCTTCTCTATCTTCTATTTTTTTTGTGGAGTATTTAAGAAACTTTTCAAGTTCTATAAGATGCTCTCTCCACATAGATTTTTTTTGTGCTCTCTCTGTCTCTTCACTAAAATTCACTAAGTCTACATACAAAACTCCCCACGAAACTACTTGAGGTTCACTAAATTCTCCTTGAATTAACTTTCTTTTATACTTCTCCACCACCTATTCTTAAATTTAAAATTTTATTTTAAAACTCAATCTATGTGTCAATCCTAAATCTTTGTAGGGAATAAGAGAATAGTCAAGGATGTAATTGGAGAAGTTTAAACCAAATCCACCACTTAAACCGTTGAAGTCAAAGATTTTGTTTTCTTCCTGAAATAGGGAATTTTGATAGGTAAGAAGTTGATATGCAAGTTTGTAAAGATATCCAGCTCTTAAACTGATAAATCTTACAGGTCTATATTCTATTCCCATTGAAATACTGGTTTTATCATCATAAATTTCATGATTTATATCTAAAGAAATAACAAAATTTCCTAAGAAATTGTATCCTCCTCCCAAGCTAATAGTTAGAGGTAAATTATATGGCTCATCAATAAATTTCATCTCCGGTCCAATATTTTTTATCACCAATCCTAAATCTCCTTTTACACCTTTCACCTTACACTTTACTCCTATATCTACTGCTACTCCTTTTGCTTCTTCTTTTTCTATTTTTTGTTGAATAAATTTAATTGTTGCTCCTAAATCTATTCTGTTGCTAATTCTTTTTGCTCCACTTATGGTGAAACAGAAATCACTTGCTCTGAAACTTCCTGTTTCTATCCCTTCCTCACTTCTTCCTTCTATTTCTCCTAAATCTAAATACATTATTCCAAGTCCTATTGTCTTATTGTTTAAAGGTATCCCTATCCCAGCAAATTCATATTTTGTATCTAATACCCATTTTGTATGCATAAATCCAAATTCTTTTGTTTTTAATTTCCTTAATCCTGCTGGATTCCAGTAAAGGGATGTTATATCATCACTTAATCCTACATACGCTCCTCCCAGTCCCATACTCCTTGCTCCTATTCCTATTTTTAAAAAATGTGCGCCTACTTCTGCTGTAAGTCGTAAGTGGTAAGTAATAAGTATCAGTAGAATAGATAGAAGAACGCTACGCTGAAGCAAGAAGTATGCTTTCGCTGAAGTTTTTAATTCACTTCTATCTTCCATCTTCTATCTCTTTTCTAAACTATCCACCATTTTATTAAATGCTTCTGCTAATTCTTTAAATTCATCTTTCTTCCTGAATGTTATTCTTACACTGTAATCTCCTTCTGCTACCTTTTCCAGGCTTTTTCTTAATCTGTATACAGGTCCTGCTATGCGATGACTGTAAAATATCATAAAAATTCCCACAATTATTATACTGGCTATTCCGCTTATTACTATTGCTTTAAGTATTATTGGTTTTACTATCTCCTGTCTTTTTACTATTCTTACGTCATCTCCATATTTATCTGTTGTTCCATATAATTGAACTTCGCTTTTCTTTTCTCTGTATATTGCTATGCTGTAACTTAAAATTCCAGAAAGAATTATCCCTCCCATCACAAGTAATATCACCCTCTTTACCATCTTTATCTGAAAATCTTTATCCACCACATATCTCTTTCTCTTCTCCATCTTTCCCTCTGCTAACCGCTCACTGCTCTCTGCTCACTGCTCTCTGCTCATTGCTCTCTGCTTACTGCTTACTACTTTATTATTGTCATCTTCTTCAATGTCTTTACTGTTTTTCCATCTTTATGTGCTCTTATTAAATAAAGATATACTCCACTTGCTACTTTATCTGTATTCCAGGTATATTCATAAGCTGTCCCTTTATTCGGTGGTCCTGTTAATTCTGCTTTATGAATTAAGTCTGCTGAGATTGTGTAAATTTTTAACTCAATTTTATTTGCTACTTCTGAAAGTTCTATATGAAATGTTGGATTTTTCCCTCCTTTTGCTGGATTGGGATAGACATAAACCTCTTTCAATTCAAACACACTGCCACTCTTCTTTAAACCCACAACTCCCAGGGGTTGAGATACCTCTTTTTCTTCGTATCCCAATCCTCTTAATACCGAAGAACCGTCTATTTTAAAACTTCTTACAAAGATACTCCCTGAATAAGAAGATGTCCCATTTAAGTTAAAATCACTAAAGGGAGAATAGAGCATTGCTTTAATACTTGAGTTACCACTTATCTTTATTCCTGCTCCTCCTTTTTTAGTAGAAGCAAAATTACTGAAAATCACTAAATCTTTTATATCTTCTTCATTTACAAGACTCTTTGAAGTTATATCTATTTCTCCCGTAACAAATATCCTTACTTTTCCTTTAATTAGAAGTTTTGAATTTCCGCTTATCTTTACATCATTGAGATAATATGTGCCTGTCGAAAGAATAAGTGTATCACTTCCTGTAAGAGTAAGATTTCTTTCACTATCAATTGCAATCTTCCCTTTTTCTGTTAATGGAATTTTATCATTACCATTTTCCTCTTTTACTCTTTCTTCAATTATTTCCAAATCTATAGGAACCGGTTCTATCTCTTCCTCTCCTTCTTTTATCTCTCCTTCCACTTCTGACTTCCCTTTCAATTCTACTTCCCCACTGGTAATAGCATCTCCACTGATACAGGATTTTCCATATAACTCTATATTTTGATTACTTCTTACATCTCCATATACTTCTGACTTTCCATTCAGTACCACTCCCTCACCCCCAACAACTGCATATTGAAGTAAATATGTAACATTTAAATAGATTGATTTCTCTTCTTCCTCATTTAAAACATTATCCACGCTGCGGAAATAAACTGTATGTGTTCCTGTATCTAAAGTAAATGTCCCTGTATAAACTTTATATGGTTCATTATCCACTCTAAATTCAGTATATTTTACACCGGAAGCTACTTCTTTTACTACTGGATCAACAGCAGAAAGTGTTATGGGTGTTTCAGGAGAAATAAAAATCTCTCCAAATGCTTCTATCTTTGGCTCTCCAATGTGTATCTCTGTCTCAGGTGGGGTGCCATCTACATAATAAACCTGAGATTTTATGTTTTCTGTGTTCTTCAAATAATCATAAGCATAATATTCTACTGTCCTTATTCCTTCCTGTAAGGTAAATGTCCCGGTATATATCTTCCATTCTCCTCCATCTATTCTATATTTTATTGCTTCTACTCCTACTGCTACTTCGTTTATCACTGGATCAAGAGAAGTAAGTTCTATTGGAGTATGTGGTGAGATATATATCTTATCACCTGAAATATACCTGGGTTCCCAGGCACTTATTTGAGTCTCGGGTGGAGTATTGTCAAGTTTTACTGTAATTCTCTTTATCTCTTCCTGGTTTTCCACATTATCAATACTAAAATATTCTATTGTGTATACTCCATCCGGTCCTATGATATTTATTGGTTCATACAATCTCCAGTTCTGATAAACTCCTGTGCTTGATAATATCCTGTATTTTGTCTCTTTTACTCCAGAAGATACCTCATTCACCACCGGGTCATCAGCAGTCAGAGTAAATGTTGTCTGGGAAGTTACATAAATTCCATCTTCTTTGGTGTATTTTATCCCTTCTATACTTAAAGATGTCTCTGGTGGTGTTTCATCTACATATAGAGTTATGCTTTTTACTTCCTCAGTATTATTTACATTATCAATACTTCTATATTCTACCAATCTTATCCCTTCTCTTAATGTAAATGAACCTGTATAATTCTGCCACTTCCCTCCATCAATTCTATATTCTGTATATTTCACTCCTGATGAAACATCTTTTACAATCGGATCTATTGCTGATAAAGTTATCTCTGTTTCACTTGAGATATAAACTCTTCCTTCAGATTCATATTGAGGAACTCCTATACTTATTGTTGTCTCTGGTGGTGTTCCGTCTACATAATAAATTTGTGTCTTTATACCTTCCGTATTGCCAAGATTGTCCACTGAATAATATTTTACCTCATGTATTCCTTCACCAAGAGTAAATGACGAATTGTAAATGGCAAACGGTTGGTTGTCTATTGAATAATATATCTCTTTCACTCCACTTGCAACTTTATTTACTACCGGGTCAATTGTAGTCAATTCTATGGGTGTATGTGGTGCGATATAAAGTTTTTCTTCTGTTACATATTGTGGTGTTCCGGTAATTATACTGGTAACCGGCGGAGTATTATCAAGAAATACTTGCTGTGTTCTTACCTGTTCCCTGTTCTCTACATTGTCAATGCTGTAATATTCTATTGTATAAATTCCATCCTCTCCATCTATGTTAAATGAACCCTCATATCTTTTCCATTCACTGCTCTCTGCTAACTCTGTACCATATCTCTTTAACTCCACTTGCTACTTCACTGGATACTGGATCTATTGCTGATAAGGTTATTTCTGAATCTGAAGTTATATAGGTGCTTCCAGCTATAATATATTTTGGCTCATTGATTGAAATAGTTGTAATGGGTGGAGTGGCATCCACTAAAACTTTTAATGATTTCTCCTCTTCTTCATTCCCTAAGTTATCTACTCCTTTATAATAAATCGTATGCTTGCCTTCCTCAAAAATTAAAGGTAATTTATAATCTGTAACAGGCGGATAAACTGTTTGCCAGCTCTCATTATCTTTCTGCCATTGACTGTATCTTAATCCTGATGAAACCCCATTTATTACTGGATCAATTGTTGTAAGATAATATGGTGTCCCTGTAGAAACATATAAATCCTCTCCTTCCTGATATTTTGGCTCTCCCACTTCTAATTCACTATAAGGTGCTGTATTATCAAGATAATATGTTGCTCGTTTTACAAGTTCCTGATTTCCTATTACATCAACACTGTAATAATCCACATAATAAATTCCATCTTCACCTGTTATTGTGAATATCTCTTCATATATTTCCCATTCTCTGCTTTCTGCTATCTGCTTGCTGCTAACTCTGTACCATGTCTTATCCACTCCCAACCCTATCCCATCCCCTACTTCTATTAAATCATCTACTGCAGTCAAAGTTATTGGAGTTTCAGAAGTTATATGGGTTGAACCATTAACAATATAATCCGGTTCTCCATGAGAGATTGCTGTTCTTGGTGGCAGAATATCGTGTATTACTTCAAACGCTCCAGAAGTTGCTGAGGAATAATTTCCTGCCCAATCCCTTGCCTCAACCACCATCTCCCAGAATCCATCATCAATATCCAGCGGTAAAATTTCATCTCCAGAATGAACCTGAATCGTTGTCCCTTCTTCTAAGTCCTTTAAATATGCGTAATATACAGGTTCAGGGTCAAGATTATCGGAAATATTAAAATCTATTGTTATTGTTGAAATTTTTGCTATATACTTCTCTCCTTCTTTTGGTGATAATATTGTTATTGTAGGCTTGGTATTATCAACTGTCACTGTTATTTTATCAATATCAAAATTACCGGCAAAATCATAACCAACTGCCTTTATTGTATGTGTCCCATCAGAGACCTCTTCTGTATCCCACATAAACTCTTCTTTATCACTTATAAATTCCTCATCAAGATATATCTCTAATTTCTTAACGCCTGTATTATCTTTAACTTCAACCTTAACTTCTACTTCATCACTCAAAATCTCTCCTTCTTCTGGTTTTATTATCTTTACCACAGGAGGCATTTTATCAGGATATAAAATCGCAAATATTGAAGCGATACTGCTCAAACTAACTTTTATCCAGTTCTCATCAAGATTTCTTTCTAGCGCCTCCAATTTCTGCCATCCAGTATCAATGTCCCATCTATAAATATCAAGTAGTGTCTCATCAAAATCCGGTTCAGTATATGAAAAAGTTAAAATTGCTTCCGGTTCAAAAACTGTTCCATCAGGTCCTATATCATATAAATTACTATAAACTCCCAGACCATTCTCAATTGCTGTAGCAACAGCAACAACAAATTCTTCAGTTGTTGTCTCAACAATCACAATATAAGGTGATGTCGGTTCTCCCTGTAATGTTGCTGTTTTATATGAAAGATTAACAACCCCATCTGTACTTACTGATAGAGCATAATAGTCAGGAGCAAAGGAAACAACAATACTCTCCTTTTTTGGTAAATAATCTGGAGTAAAGGAAACAAGAATGTTCCCTTCCCGAGGTAAGGGTGGTAAATAAGACGGAGTAAAAGAAACAAGAATAACTGCCTCCGTAGGTAAAGGAACTGCATAATCAGGAGTAAAACTGACTAAAATGGTACTTTCTTTTGGTAGATAATCCGGGGTATAAGAGACTAAAATTTGAGATTCTTTTGGAAGATAATCAGGAGTAAAATCAACCAGAATTGAATCTTGAGTTTGAGAAAAGAGAGAACCGAAGTAAATGAGAATTATTAGAGGTAAAAATATTCTCCTCATTTTTTCTTAAACAATTTTAAAAATCTTTTAAATATTGATTCTGGTTTTGGTTCTGTTTCAATAAATATCGGAATTAAAACCTCTACATTAAACATACCCTGTTTTGGTGAAATCTGCTCTACTTTTACATATCCCTGATACTTTTTACCATAATATTCTTTCTTTTTTTGGAATTTTAATATAAATATCCTTAACATACCCAACACCACCTGCTGGAACAGTTATAGTGGTTGATTTCGGTATAAACCAGTCAGAAGTTGGAAGGTCAGAATAATAACTCAATCTTGGAGATTTATTAAGTTCTTTTAAGGTATGAATTGAAATTTTGTATTTTGCCTTTTGGGTAGTCGTATTTTTTAGTTTGAGTGCTTTAATAATATTTTTCCTTTTCAATTGTATGTTAGCAAGGATGATTGAGGTCGGGGATATTATAGGCTGAGCAAAAAGGATAATTGTAAAAAATACCATCATTTTTTTCTCCTTTCTGATATCTGCTCTACAACAGGCCATTTTGATGCTAAATTTCTAATTTCTTCTATTTTCTCTCTGGCATCTTTATTTTGAGGATCTAACTTTACTACCATCTCAAACTCTTTTAATGCTTCTTTATATTTCTTCTGATAATAGTATAACATTCCTATTTTAAAATGTGCCTTGCTATGATATGGAGCAAGTTGAATAGTTTTTTTAAACTGTAAAAATGCTTCGTTCATCTTACCCAATTTCATCAGTATCACGCCCAAATTATAATTTGCTTCTATATGATTTGGATCTAAATTAAGAGCTTCTCTATACTTCTGAATTGCCTTCCGATATTCTTTAGTAAAATAATAAGCATTCCCCCAATTAACAAATGCCTCTGGAAAGTTCCTATTTATAAGAATTGCTCTTTTAAAAAAGGGAATCGCTTCGTGATATTTTCCAAGTTTAAGATATAAAACCCCAAGATTATTATAAATTTCTGGATAATAATTGGGAACTAAATTTATTGCAGCTTTATACATCTCCATTGCCTCTTCGATTTCACCAATTTTACTATATACTAACCCCAGATTAGCATATCCTTTTGCTGATTTCGGATTTATTTCTAAAGCTTTTTTATAAACCATTATGGCTTCTTGATATTTACCTTGTTCCATATATAAAGAACCAATTTCTATATACGCTTCACTATGTTTAGGATTTTTCGAAATTACATCTTTCCACAATGCTATTGGATTTTTAAATAGAGAATTTCCTGTCTCTTATACACATCTCCGAGCCCACGAGACTAGGCATGATCTCGTATGCCGTCTTCTGCTTGAAAA
>CBFDTJ010000049.1:0-9649 GCA_965612865.1 uncultured bacterium | reverse complement strand
TTTTCAAGCAGAAGACGGCATACGATATCATGCCTAGTCTCGTGGGCTCGGAGATGTGTATAAGAGACAGCTTTAAACCACATGGGAATTGTAAAATGATGAAGTGTTAAAATTGGTTCAATATTAAGTTTTCTCAGTTCTCTTAGCATATCTACATAATGCTCTATCTCTTTTTCGTCAAACTCCCCCTCTCTTTTTTCAATCCTGCTCCACTCTATGGAAAATCTATAAGAATTGTTATTCAGGAATTTTATCAATTCAAAGTCTTCTCTGTATCTATTATAATGGTCACAGGCCGGGTGTGATGAATCTTTTGTTTTTATCTTACCGAGTTTTTCCCATTCCCACCAATCATTATAGAAATTTCCACCTTCTACCTGATGGCTGCTTGTTGCTGTTCCCCATAAAAATTTTTCCATGTCAAACCTCCTCTATTATTACACTATTAAATATTTCATTTAGTATTTTTAAGTTAGCCTTTCCTCCCTCAAATAATGTTGTGTTGCTCATTGCGCAGGCAAGGGCAGTTTTTAAAGAGATGAAGATGTCTTTGTTGAGAAAATTCGAGTAAACAAAACCACCCATAAAGGAATCCCCGGCTCCAACAGGATTTACCACATTCAATTTAAAATTACTGTATACATGGAAAAGTTTTTTATTAAAGTAGGCAAGAGCCCCTTTTTCTCCAAGGGTTACAGAGAAAATTTCTACTCCATGTTCCTCTGCAATCTTCCCTAACACTCTCTCAGGTTCTTTTCCAAAGGTAGCTTTAAATTCCTCTTCATTTATCTTTACAAAGTATGGTTTTTCTTTTAAGGCTTCAACGAGAAACTTTCCTTTAAAATCAATAAAGACCTTTTTTTCTTTAAATAGATACACTATCTTGCTATAGTATTCATAATCTAAACCCACAGGAACACTTCCAGAGATTACCACATGGGAGAATCTTTTCTTCAAGCCTTTAAGAAAGTTTAGAAAACCATGTTTTTCTTCTTGAGAGATCTTTGGACCCCTCTCGTATATTTCTGTTATTGTTCCATCTTTTTCAATAACAATATTGCATATTCTACTATCTTCCTCTATTTCAAAAAGTATTGGTGTTATGTCTTCTTTAAGTAAGCCACTCTCTATGTATTCACCGATTTTCCCACCCTTAAAACCTGTTACGTAAACATCTCCACCAAGAGATTTTATACATCTTGCTACATTGATTCCCTTTCCTCCTGGAAGAGAAGAGATAACCTCAACTCTGTTTGTTTTTCCTCTTGATAACCTCTCTATCTTAAGAGTTCTATCAATAGAGAGATTAAGTGTTATAGTTAGTATCATCTTTCAACAAACACCCTTGTTTCATGGGGATACAAAAAATCCCTGTCTTTTTTAAAAAGGATCTCCTTTAAATCTTTAGTTTCTATTTTTACTTTTCTATCCCCAAGATTCACAAATCCAGAGATAGAACCATTACCTACTGTACCTTTAAATTTAAAAAGCTGGTTATCCCACTGGAATTCATTTAGAGTAAAGTCTTCATACTGCTTTAGACTAAACAGTAGAGAAAAGTGGTTCCTGTTGAGTTTGTATAGTGGATCAGAGAAAAATATTATGTCAGAGAGAAAAAAGTTTGAAATAATTAAGGTTTCCATTTCAATTCTGGTTAGTTTCTCTGGTTTAAGAAATATTACATCAGGGTCTTTCAGAAAGAATTTTGATGGGATAAAGCTTCTTGATAGAGTATTTCTTAATGAGTTCATTGCCGAAGTTTCTCCTTCATATCCAATAAGATTAAGAAACCAGTCTCTCCACGAATCCTTGGTGTCAGGACCTACTCTTAAAATATCGTATAAACCTTCCTTAAGAATAAATGGAGCTCCGCACCCAAGAATTTCTCCTCCCTCCACACCTTCTTTTAATATCCTCATTCCTTCATAGAAGAGCTCCATCCTTGATATGTCTTTTTTATGCCTTCCGGGTATAAAAAGAGAGTAAAGAAAATCAAATTTAAAGAGATCAAAGCCAAGTTTCCTTAGGTATCTTATCCTTCCAAGAATATAATCCTTTACATCCTCCCTCGTAATATCTAAGGGGAAAAATAACCCGCTCCAGAAAGGATTAAATCCTGCAAATTTCATTCTTCCTTTCCTGTCTTTTAGAATCCATTCTCTGTGCTTTCTAAAAATTTCTGATCTTTTTTCCACTACAAAAGGAGCCATCCATATACCTGCCTTAACATTGTTTTTATTGATGCCGTCTGCAAGTTTTTTAAGGGTTCCTTTAAATTTATTATTTTCAAACCAGTCCCCAACTGACATTTCCCATCCATCGTCAATCTGAAAGTAGTTCAGGTTTATAGGGAGAGTTTTAATAGAATTTATGTTTTTTTCTATTTCCTGGTGAGAGATTTTTCTATAGTAGCTATACCAGGATGTCCAGCCATATACCTTTTGTTTTCCACCCTTCCATAAAAATCTGGAAGAAATTTTTATTTTCGGTAGACTCACTTCTCTAATACTTTTCCCTATTTCAAAAGTTATTTTAAGACCCTCCTTTAAAAGGCTAAACTTCACAAGGAGGTTATAGTTTTCTGGTATGAGAAAGTGATATGTATTATCCCTTTTTATATATGTAAGAAAATAAGAATCCTTTATTCCACTATCTTTCGGGTCAAGATAACTAATTTTTAAGAATGGAAGAAGAGGTTTTTTAATTTTTGTGTCCCTTTCTATTTCAAAGGAGGGCGACCACGACTGAAATCCGTTTCTAAACAACTTTACCTTCTCATCAATATTTAAGAATAAAGAAACCTCCTTTATGAAGATTTCCTTATCAAATTTTAAATTGTATTTAAGTTCCCCCTTCTTTAGAAAAGAGACCCCATCCTTATCGAAATTCTCTCTTTTGTCTGTTAAATTTATTTCTCCCTTTATCTCAACTTTTTTAAATTCAAACATCACTCTTTTTCCATTTCAACTCTCACCCTTTGCATGATAGTTCTAACCCTTTCCACATCTTTATTTAGATAAAATGAGAGAACAAAAAAGAGAATACCGCATGGTATCCAGAATAGAGCTGAAACCTTCATTGCAAAATCGAGGTTTCTCATTGATGATATCAATCCACCGATAAAGGGACCAAATCCAGCACCTATAGAATCGGTGAGATTAAAGATGGATGAGATTGCCCCTCTGTGCTCTGGAAGGTTTACATCCATTAGCATAGCTTTGACATTAGGACCAGCAAAGGAAATTATCAATGCTCCAATAAATCCAAATATTGCAGGGGGAATTATATCTAAGAATTGGGGACTCTCTTTTGCAGGCCAATAGAGTGTAATAAGTATAGGTATAACTCCTATAAGCTGAGAAAATCCAGCAGCAATCGGGAGGTATTTTCTCTTCTTTAGATAAAGCCTGTTTCCTATAATACCACCCAGGAGTTTTCCAGCTATCGTTCCAAGACCAAGAATTATTAACAGTACAGTACCCAGTTGAACAGAGAAATTTTTATGTCTTAAATAAAAGGTAATTAAATAATATGGAATAATTCCCCACGCAACGGTCCCGGGTATTCCCTGAATAAAAAGCCAAACATTGGAGGGAATTTTAAATAGGGAGAGATAATCTTTTAATTTTAATTTTCCTTTATACTTTTTTCCACCCAGTACAAGGTCTCTTATTTCCTGTTCACCTGCACCCTTTTCAGGCTCTCTTCCAAAGATTGCCATACCGAGAACAAAGAGGAAGTTAGGTACAGATACAATTATAAAGGGGATTCTCCATCCATACACAGGCCCAATAAAACCGGCAACCACCATGCCAAAAACAACGCCAATAGCAGTTATAGCATCATACCATGCCTGTGCTCTTGGTCTCTGTTTCTCTGTAAATAGATCTCCTATGAGAGAAAAAGCTATAGGAACAGTTCCTCCTATTCCTATTCCAGTAAGGATTCTTAAAATTAAGAGTTCAGTATAGGAGTGGGCAAATCCTGTGAGAAAGCAGGGTATTTCTCCAAGAAGAACTGCAGATATAAGAAGCCACTTTCTTGAAAATTTGTCTGTAAGATACCCCCATAGAAGGGTTACAATGGCTGCAACAAGAGTGAAAGCAGATCCAACAATTCCTATCTCTTTATCACCTATGCCAAATTCGTTTTCAATAGCCTGAATGTTTGGAGACATAACATTTTGATCTGCCAGTAGAATTATTCCCATAAGGAGAAGGAAGGAAAATAGAAATATTACACCCTTCTTGAAGTTGTATACCTCGTTAAGCCCTATTTTTTCAAAAATTCTCATTCTTCCCTCCTTTCAAATACAACTTTCCCCATTTTACTCCCGAACACAAAGTAATCCCTCTCCATTCTCTTAAAGTTTCCCTCCCTAACTTTATCAATATCAGCAGGCATTCTAATAAATATTTCCCCGGGCTCCTCTATAAAGCTAAACTGCGGCTCTATTACCACACTTTTCTTGTCAATCTTTACATTGAAATTTATAGTACCGAAATATGAATATGCATTCTTTACATTTATACAATTCCCATCTTTAAACCATTCATCTTTTGCTCCAGAGAGAAGATACAGGTTTTTATTTTTTTCGAGAACAAACATATTTCTTATAAAGTGGAGTATCTCTGCTATAGCCCATCCGTGATGTCCATCTCCTTCGCATCCTCCCAGTGTCTTCGGGTTTATTGCCTCTGGTGATGTGAAGGTAGGTGAAAGAAGGGATATTACAGAGTCAAACAATCTAAGAGCCTCTTCTTCCTCATCAAGATATAGAAGTGCCTCTGCTATTTCAAGTGTCAGATAGAGATTTATCCCTGAATGGGTTATGTTCTGGTAAAAGCAGTTCTTCACAAAGAATTTCTCCTTTAAGAGAGCATAAGTATTTAAAACTTCTTCCTTTGTGAGCAAATCAAGGTTCAGAGGGAATATACTTGTAAATGCTGAAATCATGGAGGCATCTATTTTTCTTCCAAAACCTCCAACAACAATCCTTTTGCCTAATCTTTCCTGGTCTATATCTATTGCCCTTCTTATGTCCTTTTTGAATTCCTCATAGAAATTAAGAAACACTTCATAGTCTTTTTCAAATCCTAAAACCTTTGAAGAAAAGAGAGCATCCTTCAGTCCTCTTAAGCCAAAATAATCATCATAATAGTATAGGTCATTGGGACCAAAATGTTCTGCACTGAACCCTGCTGGAAGGAGTCCCATACTCTCTTTATATTTTTTTCTCTTTCTTTCTATCCATAATGCTCCGTCTTTTATTGATTTGTAAACATATGCAAGAAAGTCTTTGTTTTTTGTCAATCTAAAGTATTCAACCATTGTCCATATTGCCTGACCATTACTATCCCATTCACCTTTTTGTGAGATAAAATATCCTTTCTTTTGCTTTTCTGGAAAATGAAGTAGAATTCTTCCTGCTCTATCTTTATCCCCGATTTTCGTGAGGGCAGATACCATATATGCGCTGTCTCTAAACCAGAAATGTCTATAAGTCAATGGCCCAGGAGTTATGTAGTTTCTGTTTACAAGAGATTTAATATATGTTTTATTTGCCTCAAATATCTCGTTTAAGTTCCTATCAGGTGTTACAATGGTGAGCTCTTTTTCTTTTTCTCTCTTCCAGAAGTCTGACTGAAGCCTTTCCGCAAATGGGTAATCTTTAAAATTTATCCTGTCGTTTGTCTGGGGAAGGAACAGATGAAAAGTCTTTTCTTCATCCTTGTTCAGGCTAAAGTCATAAAAAATTCCCCCTGTCATTAAACCATATTTTGATTTTTCCTTCTTTTTATTCAAGAATTGCTCATTCTCCACATCTATTTCATCTTTTGATATAAAAAGGTTAGCACCTTCTGTTTCTGGAATTAGAAATTTATCTTCGTTTACAAAAATAATTCCATCCTTTAATTCTATTTCCCACACAGGAATTATTGATTCAGGATTGTATGGTCTTATAGAAAAATAGATTCTATAGTTCCCGTCTTTCTTTCCTTTTATATTTACATATAGATGTATACCTCTGTCCTCTTTTAGAGAGAACACAGAACTTCTCAGTAAAAAATTCTCTGTATCAAATTCTGTTATTACTCTTCCATCCACAGGATTAAGCTTTTGAACTACTTTCCTTGCTCTGGAAGGAACAAAGAAGAAGTCTCCTCCTTTTATGAATATGTCAAGAGAAGGAGAGTTGTATCTTGGGGAAATGAGTCCCCTTTCGTCTACCACTCCTTTTTCGTCAAAATCCGGGAATCCAAGTATAGTCCAGTTTCTGTGAGTTGTATTTATTGCAAATATATTAGCACCTCTTGGGATAAAGCTTTCATCATTGGGATTAAGTTGCTTTTCCATCCAGTAAGGATAAATCCAGTCAGAATTTATCTCAAATATCCTTGATGTTAATAGTCCTTTCAGGATGACTTCAAGATTTAATGGAATAAGCTGGTTCGGGAAGTTAACTTCGCTCTTTTTTCCCATACTCAGGAGAGATTTAAGGTAAGGGGCAAGGTTAACTAATTTAAACAACCTGAGTAAAAGATACATAATCTTATTCATGGTATCACCCCTTTGCTTCTTAAGATGCCCATAATAGATGCTCCAACAGCTACACCAGTTTCCCCCATGGATGATTTCTCAATCTTTACACTTTCAAAGGGTATTTTAAGGGAGTGAAGTCTTGTAGTTTCTACCATTTCTTCAAATACTATATCAAGGGCTTTAACAAGACCACCCCCAATTATTATTTTTTCAGGATTTAGAATGTTAATTATAATAGAAAGCATAAGACCCACATTTTTTGCTGAAATTCGGAGAACCTCCAGAGAAAGAAAATCTTTTTTCCTTGCATGTTTTGTAATTAAGGGTACATCAATCTCAGATATGTCTTTTACCTCTTCCATGACAGATGTTTTAATTCCTCTTTTAACCCCATGAATAAAGTAATTTTTTATAAAAATCCCAGAAGCAAGAGCTTCCACACAGCCCCTTTTTCCACAACCACATAGTGGTCCAAACTCATCAATGGTTATGTGTCCTATCTCCCCGGCCATATTATTTGCTCCTCTTAAAATTTTCCCGTTATAAACTATACATCCCCCTATTCCTGTTCCAAGGGTAATGTACACAAAGTTTTTATGATTTTTTCCACTGCCAAGATACATTTCTGCCACCCCCCCTGCCTTAACATCGTTATCAACAAATACAGGTATTTTAATTTTTTCATAGATTGTTTTTCCTAAAGGAAAATTCTTTAAAAACTTTATATTTGGAGATTCATGCACCACACCGTTTATATAGTCAATAAATCCTGCACACCCAATTCCCACAGATTTAACTTCGAAAGAGTCCTTTAGTTTTTCTATTATGGATATAATGTTTGAAATTATCCTTTCCCCCTCATTTGTGTTCCCTGTTTCCTCTTTTATGCTCTTTAATACTTTTCCATTTTCATCGGTTAAAACACCAAGAATTTTTGTCCCTCCAAGATCTATTCCAATTCCATAAATCATTCTTCCATTTTCTCCTTCAACAGACTTATTATTGACACATCTTTTGGATTAAAGCCCCTTAGTTTCCCATAATCTATTGAGATAAGGTCTATCTTAAAAAGCATGGAGAACATTCTCGAAAGTTTTCCACCCTTTGCTAAAGGGTATATTTCCAGACAATCTATCCCCATACCCTCAAAAATCTCTTTTGTTATATCAAATCTTTTTTTGATTTTTTCTTCCTCGAAGTAATCTCTTAAAAATACAGGAATTATAAAGGGTAATATTTCCCTATCCATAAATCCAACGATTTCGTCATGATGCATATTTGGAATTATGTTTGAATGAGATAGCGTCTTACCGTTTTCAGCTAACTGCCTTCTAAACCTCAGGGATAGGGAGTCAGAAAAGCCATAGGATCCATAAATAAAAGGAATTTTTCCTTTTATTTTTTCTGAAACACTCCTTATTTCATCAAAACTTATAGTTTCCCTTTCACTCTTTAAAACAGAGATGGTTTCTTCTATCTCATTAGTCACATCAAGGTTTTGATATGATGAGAGAATTAAAAGAAGTGGAAAAAATAGATAAGGAATAGCACTTCTTGCTTCAAAACCATAGGGAACCCTTAAAACCGGAAGGGATTTTTCCCTTGATATGCTCTCCATTTCTCCATTAGATGTGATAATAATTATTTTTTTGGTCTTTCCAATAACATGAGATAAAGCTGACAGTGTTTCTTCTGTTTTTCCAGAGTAACTCATAACTATGGAGAGAGTTTCTTCGTTCACAAAATTTGGTATATGATAACCTTGGTGGATTACAAGTGGAAACTTCAATTTATCAAAAAGAAATGCGCTTATTAAATCAAAGGTTGTTCTTGAACCACCACCAGTACCCAGTAGAATTATATTCTTAAAGGAAAAATCTGGAATCTTAAATGCATTAAATATTTCAACAGCTCCCTTAATTTCCTCCGGCATATTTAATACCCATTGTGTCATTATATCCATCTCAGGTCTCCTACATGTTTAATGCATCCACATTTGTATGAAGATGAAGAGGGGATAACACTTTGAAGGCCTCTGCGAATTTAACTTTAATCCTTTCTCCATATTCACCATGCTTGAGAGTTAAATAATTTCTTATAAAGTTAATTGATTCCTCTGTTGGAAATTGACTTTTGTGGGTTTCTATAGCCTTCAGTTTTTCCTTGAAAGTCTCTGTTATATCTATGTATGTGTTTGGATTTTGTGTTATATAGAAGGAAATCCATTTTACATTAAAAGGCGAGGTTTCCTTTAAAATAAGAGGAAGAGGGGATAGAAAACTTGCTCTGGCCACGCAGATACCCGTTTTTATATGGTCCGGGTGAACCTCATAAGGAAGCCATGGATCTGGAGTGAATACAATATCAGGTTTAAACTCTCTTATTATCCTTAAAAAATCCATAGTCAGTTTTTCAGTATCAGGTAGATTTAAATCTTCATAGTTAAGCATGAGTATCTTTTTAATCCCAAGAACCTTCCCTGCTCTTTCCCTTTCTTTCCTTCGTATTAATTTAAGCTTTTCTTCAGTTGTTGATGGATCGTATGTGCCCTTTCTTCCGTCAGTTACTGTAACAAGAGTTACATCTTTGGATTTATCAGTTAACCACTTGATGGTTCCTCCCATAAAAATGTCTGCATCATCAGGATGGGGTTCAAAGATGAGAAATTTCTTTAATTCCATAAAATCTGGAATTTTAATGAGATCCCTTACTTTCATTGTCTCCTCCCTGATATTTCACCACAGGCGGCTCTCTTCATAACTAAATTCTAACACAATAAAGTTAGAATCTTGACCAAAGGGCTTAAATGCTTCATACTTAAATGTGTGCAAATATATAAAAGGAGGTTAGTGGTAATGAGGAAGAGAGTCATAATTATGGGAGCAGCAGGTAGAGATTTTCATAATTTTAATGTTTACTTTAGAAATAATGAGGAATTTGAGGTTGTAGCCTTCACAGCCACTCAGATTCCAAATATAGAAGGAAGAAAATATCCAGCCTCTCTGGCTGGCAAATTATATCCAGATGGGATTCTGTCTCTTATACACATCTGACGCTGCCGACGAAGGCTTAGGTGTAGATCTCGGTGGTCGCCGTGTCATTAAAA
>CBFDTJ010000048.1:0-10769 GCA_965612865.1 uncultured bacterium | reverse complement strand
ATCAAAATTCATATGAAGTAGAGTTCCATCTAGATCAAACAGTATAAATTTTTTCATATAAAATATTATAACACTTAAAACTGTTTATTGAGAAGTATAAGTTGAAATAGGCTAAAAAAGTTGTAGAATAAACTTAAGATGGCAACTTATGTTCTTGAATTATTCAAAGGTTGGACTGTATGGAATGTTATAGCTAGTATTTTAGATATCCTTATTATTGCTTTTATTTTATATAAAATTTTATATGCCCTGCAAGCAACAAGAGTATGGCAGTTGATTCAGGGAACTATCGTATTCTTTATTCTTGTCTTTCTCGCCTCAAGAATATCTGCATGGCTTGGTTTCATTGCTGTGAATTGGGTCTTAAGAGGAATTTTATCCATAGTTAGTATGCTTCCCATAATACTTGCCGTTATATTTCAACCTGAGATCAGAAAATTTCTCGGAAGTCTTGGTAGAAGAAACATATTTGGTGAAAGTTTTGAATTTCTCTCGCATACAGAAGAAGATATAATAAAAGTGATTGATGAGATAGTAAAGGCTGTCAAATATCTCTCCTTGAATAAAATAGGAGCACTTATTGTAATAGAAAGGGAGGATAATTTAAATGATTACATTCAAACTGGTGTTCCTGTTGGTGCAAAGGTTACATCAGAACTCCTTTCTACCATATTTTATCCTAACTCCCCTTTGCATGATGGCGCTGTAATTATTAGAAAAAACAGGGTCACTGCTGCAAGATGCCTTTTACCACTTTCAGAAAACGAAAGAATAGAGAGAGAGCTCGGAACAAGGCATAGAGCTGGTTTAGGTATATCAGAGATAACTGACGCTGTTTCCATAATTGTATCTGAAGAAACGGGAATAATTTCTATTGCTTCTGAAGGAAAATTAACAAGGTATCTATCTGTACTCGAACTTAGAGGTATGCTTATACTAATGCTTAAAAAAGAAGAGAGAAGAAAGGGGAAGAAAGGTGCTTAAAAGAAAGATTACAATATTCCTTATATCTCTACTTCTTTCTTTTTCCTTCTGGCTCTATGTAACAGTAGAACAAGGTCCAGAAGCAGAAAGAATATTCAAGGTTAACCTTACTTATAGAAATCTTACATCAGGATTAACTTTTCTTGAGCCTCTGGGAAGTGTGGAGATAAAGATTAGAGGCTCCAGGCAGAGGTTGATAAATCTAAAAGAAAATAGCTTTGTTGCATATGTGGATCTCTCCGGGCTATCAGAGGGACCTCATAGTGTTGAGATTCTTGTCGAAGCACCTCCTTTTGTAAAAATTGTAGAAATCTTTCCCTCAAGAATCAGTGTTTTTCTTGATAAGGTTGTTAGAGTGGAAAGAAATATAAGAGTAGAATTTATTGGTTCTCCTAAAGAAGGATATGTAATAGAAGAGCCGGAAGTAAATCCTGATAAGATAACTATAGAGGGTCCTTCAAAGAAAATTGAAGCTATAAGAGATGTTTCTGTGGTAGTAGACATAGCCAATATCGATTCAGATGTTTCAGTTTCTTCTATTCCAAGAATAAAAGATGCTCTTGGGAATGAGATAGAAGGCATCTCCATTACTCCATCAATTGTATACATAACGATAAAAGTCAAATCAATTCTCTCATCCAAGGTGGTCCCCATAACACCAAACCTTGTGGGAAATACACCTTCAGATTATGGTATAAAATCAATAGTAGTTACACCGTCAGTAATTACTCTTCTTGGAAATATCAATAAACTCAAAAATATAAGTTTTATTGAAACAGAAGAAATAAATATAACAAACCTTACAAGCTCAAAAAATGTTGTAACAAAACTTCTTGTACCAGAAGGAGTGGAAATAAAGGGATCAAAAGATGTAACTGTGCAGATTGTGATTGAAAGAAAAATAAAGAAAGAGTTTAAAGTTGATGTTTCTCTAAAAGGAAAAAGTGAGCAATTTAATTACATTTTAGATAATAGTTCAATATCTGTAGAAGTGTTTGGCTTTGAAACTACAGTGAAATCCCTCAAAAAAGAGGATTTCACTGCTGAAATCAATGTGGAAGAAATAAAGACAGGGGAATATGAAGTAGAAGTGAGAGTAAAGTGTCTGAATAAAGATGTAAAAATAATAGGTGTCTATCCTGATAAGGTAAAATTAAAAGTAGAGGAGAAAGAGGGAGGGACACCATGACAAAAGAGGAAGCAAAAAAAAGAATTGAAGAATTAAGGAAGGAGATAGAATACCATAATTACCGTTATTATGTCCTTGATTCCCCTATTATCACCGATGAAGAATATGATAAGCTCTTTAAAGAGCTTATAGAACTGGAGGAGAAGTTTCCTGAATTCAAATCACCAAATTCACCTACTCAAAGGGTTGGTGCTCCACCTTTAAATGAATTTGAAACAGTAAAGCATGAAGTTCCTATGTTGTCATTGGATAATGCCTTTAACGGTGATGAGCTTATGGCATTTGAAAAGAAGATAAAGAGAATTCTTGGGACTAAGGAAGAAATAGAATATATAGTAGAGCCAAAATTTGATGGATTAAGTATATCTTTAATCTATAGAAATGGAGAGTTAGTTCGTGGTGCAACAAGAGGAAATGGCTTAGAGGGAGAAGATGTTACACCAAACATAAGAACTATTAAAACCATCCCACTGTTTATCGATAACCCCCCTGACCTCATTGAAGTAAGGGGGGAAGTCGTTATGTTTAAAAAGGATTTTGAAGAGTTAAATAGAGAAAGGAAAAAAGGGGGAGAATCTATCTTTGCAAATCCGAGAAACGCTGCAGCAGGTTCTGTTAGACAGTTAGATTCCTCTATTACCGCAAAAAGAAAATTACATTTTTTTGCATATGCTCTTGGTATATATAAAGGAGTTGAGTTCAAAACTCAAGAAGAAATACTTGACTACCTAAGAAAAAAAAGATTCAAGGTAAGTCCAGACTTCAGAAAAGTTAGAGGTATCAAAAAAGTTATAGAAACCTGCCTCTGGTTCCAAAACAGAAGAGATGACTATCCCTTTGATATGGATGGAGCAGTTGTAAAAGTTAACTCCCTTGAGCTGCAGAAAAAGCTTGGAGCAACCACCCATGCTCCAAGATGGGCAATTGCATATAAATTTCCTGCTGAAGAAAAAGAAACTGTAGTGAGAGATATAATAATTCAGGTTGGAAGAACTGGGAAGTTGACCCCCGTAGCTATATTTGACCCGGTTTTTGTCTCAGGATCCACAGTTTCTCGAGCTACTCTTCATAATGAAGATGAAATAAAAAAATTGGATGTAAGAATTGGAGATCATGTAATCATTAGAAAAGCTGGTTCTGTAATTCCTGAGGTTGTGAGGGTTGTAAAGGAAAAGAGAACAGGAAAAGAGACTCCTTTTAAGTTTCCTGAAAGATGTCCGGTTTGTGGAGCAAAAGTTGTAAGACTTCCAGGTGAAGCAGACTATAGGTGCACTAATGCATCCTGCCCAGCTCAAGTTAAGGGGAGAATACTGCATTTTGTAAGTAGAGATGCTATGGATATAGAAAATATAGGTGAATCCCTTGTAAATCAGCTCGTTGACAAAAATATTATCAAGGATATAGGGGATTTGTATTATCTAAAAGTTGATGATCTTCTTCCACTCGAAAGAATGGGTAAAATCCTTGCTGAGAAAATAATAAGAAACATACAGAATTCTAAAAATAGACCACTCCATAGGTTAATTTATGGATTGGGAATCTTTCATGTTGGGAAACATGTAGCAGAAATTTTAACTCAAAAATTTAAAACAATGGATGAATTCTTGAAGGCAAAAATTGAAGATTACATGGAAATTGAAGGAATTGGACCGAAAACTGCAAAGAGTTTATATATTTTCTTTCATGAGCCCCACAATATTGAATTAATTAACAAGTTAAAGAAAGCAGGGGTGAGGATGAGTGAGGAAAGAAAAGAAGGAACACTTAAAAATTTAGTATTTGTTTTTACAGGGGCTTTAAAAAGTATGTCAAGACATGAGGCAGAGGAATTGGTTAAAAACGAGGGAGGCAGTGTATCTAATTCAGTATCTAAAAAGGTTAATTATGTAGTTGTGGGTGAGAACCCGGGGTCTAAATTTGAGAAAGCAAAAAAAATTGGAGTAAAAATAATAGATGAAGAAGAATTTTTAAAACTTGTTGGTAAATAATAGGAGGTTTTATGAAAAAATATTTAATTTTTATAGCTACAATGTTTCTTCTCCTGAACTTTGCAAGACCTGTCTCTTCATATGAGTCTCTGATAATTGAAAGAAGATTCAGTACTCCAGAAATTTCATTTAAGTACGTTGATGGAAGAATAGAAGGGTTAATTAGTAAAGAAAAAATTGAACCTCCATTTTCTTTGCCCTTCGTAAATATAAAGATTCCTATTTCACAAAATCTTGAATTTAAGGGTTTTAGCGTTGAAGATACGATCTCCAAAAATCTAAAAATGAGTTTAGCCAAAAAAGTTTTCTCCGTTACACTTACAAAACTTCAATACTCCCTTCCGGAGGATAATATTCTATTCATAGGGAGATTTAGAAAAAGAAATGAAAGTTTCCTTCTTTTCAAATATTATCCTATAGTGTACAATGAAAAAACCAGAGTTGCAAAATGGTTAATCAAGTTTAAGTTGAGGATTTTTTTACAAAAAAAATTCACTTTGTACAGAGAACAAAAAACATCAGATCATCCAGTATATCTCATTATAGGGAAAAAAGATCTAAAAGAAAGAATTAAGTTTTTCATTGATTACAAAGAAGAAAATAGTTTCAACGTTGTATTTAAACCACTTGAAGACTTTGAAGGAGAAAATGTAGAGGAAAATATAAGGAACTACCTTAAGGAAAATTATGAGAATATGAACATAAAGTATCTTTTGTTAATTGGTACTACAGAGGAAATTCCCATGTTCACTGTTTTCCCTCATCCTAATGGTGAGGATCTGCCTGTTGAAACAGATTTCTTTTATGGGGAGCTAGATAGTAACATAAATTTTGATAACGATAATTACCCGGGCGAACCGGAAGAGGATAAAATTGATTTTTACTCAGAAATCGGGGTAGGTAGAATTCCAGAAAATAATATAGATACTATAGTGGAAATCCTGAACAGAATTATAACTTTTGAAAAATTAAAGAACAAATCTAAAGTTCTTCTTCCGGGAGGATTCTGGAATTTTAAAGAGAAAGGTATTTTCGGCGACATGCCGGAAACAGACGGAGCGTATTCCTTAAAAGTAATATTCGATAAGACTTTAGAAAGTAAGGGGTTTGCAGGAACCTTCCTCTCAGAAAAAGAAGGAATCCGGGCTTCTAATGTTGAAGGATATCCCCTCACATATGAAAACTTCATAAAATACCAGAAAGAAGTACAGCCAGCACTTATTCTATGGCAAGGACATGGTATACCTCAGGCAACATTTAGAAAGGTATGGAGCGAAGATAAAAATAAGGATGGCTACTTCCAGAATGATGAAGGACAATTTATAAAATTTGTAGATATAAATTCACTCTCCAATATGGACACAAGCATTCCATCAATAACTTTTATGGGAGCATGCGATAATATGTTTGATGTAGAAGACTCATTGGCTCACATTTTTCTTAAATTCTATTCGGTGAGCGTTATTGCATCTACTGAGACTGCTTGGTATGGATTGGGATGGAGAGATGTAGAAGATGGATGGCTCCAAAGCATTATGTACAAATTTTCCGAAAAAATATCCAGTTTTTATGATGTATCAGAATCTTTAAATGAAGCAAAGGAATACTACTTTGAAAATCTTATCTATCCTCTTCAAAAATATGAAAGATATCAAAACATTTATGTGTTTAACATTCTTGGAGATCCTTCTGTTTCATTAAAAGTGCCGGAAGAAGCTCTAAACATCTTTTCAAATCAGGTCGAAACTAGTGTTGGAAGACTCTTCAAACTATCATTTTTGTCTTCAAAGCTTATATCTTCCATAAAGGGTTATATTGAATATAATTCAGAGGTCATTAAATTCTTTAAGATAGAAAGTAGCGGAACCATATCTTTTAAAAAACTATCAGATGGAAAAATTATGTTTAATCTGAAAGATATCTCTAAAAATAATCTTTTTACTGTATTATTCTTTGCTAAAAAGGATGGTGAAACCAGTATTGACCTTACAAATATTGTGATAAATGAAGAAATAGAGATTGAGAAAGTTAATTCAGAAGATATACAGATAACTGATAGAGAGTATCCAGTATGGGATGTGAATCTTGATGGAATAGTGGACGGAGAAGATTTAATAGAGTTCTCAAATCATTTTGGGTTTTATTACCCAGATGAAAACTATCTTGATGTTGTGGACTTTACTATGGACGGTCTAATTGATGGAGAAGATTTAATAGAGTTCTCAAATCATTTTGGTGAAACTTATAAAGGAGGCTAAAATTGAGAGAAATTCTTGAGAAACTTAAAAGTTTGCCAGATGTTTTTGTGGCTATGATAATTGAGGAAGATGGGCTTCTCGTGGACAGTATATCAGATACTTCCCTAGACCCTGAAGCAATTTCGGGCTTATGTGCTACTATATTTAGAACCGCAAAAACTATTCTCACAACTACCCATCTTGGCGAACTTGACTTTGTAACTCTGGAGTCAGAAAGAGGAAATATATTTATAAAAAGTGTAGGTGAACTCTTTCTTGCTGTTGTAGCAAGAAAGAGAGCAAATCTTGGTCTTATAAGAGTTGTTTTAAGGAAAAATGCTGAAAGATTAAAAGAGTATTTATAAAAGGAGGCAAAAAATGAAAAATGAGAGAGTGGTTATAAGAGCACCGAGAGGAACTAAATTAAACACAAAGGGTTGGGGGCAGGAAGCTGCTCTGAGAATGCTTATGAATAATCTTGATCCTGAAGTTGCAGAGAAACCAGAAGAACTCATAGTTTATGGAGGCACAGGCAAGGCGGCAAGAAACTGGGAAGCATTCTGGAACATCGTTAAAGCTCTTAAGGAGCTTGAGAATGATGAAACACTTATAGTACAATCAGGAAAGCCTGTTGGAATATTTAAAACCCATGAATTTGCTCCAAGAGTTCTTATATCAAATGCTATGCTTGTCCCAAAATGGGCAACATGGGATGAATTTAGACGTCTTGAAGCGCTTGGATTAACTATGTATGGTCAGATGACAGCTGGAAGCTGGATATACATTGGAACTCAGGGAATACTTCAAGGAACATATGAAACATTTGCCTCTTTAGCAAACAAACATTTTAATGGAACTTTGAAGGGAAAATTTGTACTTTCTGCTGGACTCGGAGGGATGGGTGGAGCACAACCTCTGGCAATTACCATGAACGAAGGAGTGTGTATAATAGCAGAAGTGGATAGAAAGAGAGCAGAACGAAGGATAAAAACCGGTTATCTTGAATTCCTTATTGATTCTCTCGATGAAGCACTTAAACTCATGGAGGAGGCAAAAGAAAAAAGGATCCCAAGATCCATTGGTGTAGTAATGAACGCAGTGGATCTATACACAGGATTACTTAAGAGGGGGATAATTCCTGATGTGGTAACTGACCAAACTTCTGCTCATGATGAATTAAATGGATATGTCCCCTCAGGAATCCCTTATGAGGAGGCGCTCAAGTTAAGAAAAGAAAATCCTGAAGAATACAGGAAATTAGCCTATGAATCTATAGTTAAACATGTAGAAGCGATGGTGGAGTTCAAAAAGAAAGGGTCTGTTGTGTTTGATTATGGAAATAATATAAGAGGACAGGCCTATAAAGCAGGATTCAAAGAAGCTTTTGCCTTTCCAGGCTTTGTTCCAGCATATATAAGACCCTTGTTTTTTGAGGGGAAAGGACCTTTTAGATGGGCAGCTCTTTCCGGGGACCCCAAAGATATATACATAACTGACGAAATCGTAGTTAAAGAATTTCCTGAAGATACCCATCTTGTAAGATGGATAAAACTGGCAAGAGAAAAGGTTAAATTTCAGGGATTACCAGCTAGAATTTGCTGGCTTGGATATGGTGAAAGAGCTCACTTTGGAAAAATAATAAATGATCTTGTTAAAAAGGGAAAAATATCAGCTCCTATTGTAATTGGAAGAGATCATCTTGATGCAGGATCAGTTGCTTCGCCAAATAGAGAGACAGAAGGCATGAAGGATGGTTCAGATGCTATAGCCGATTGGCCTATCCTTAATGGTCTTTTGAATGCAGTATCTGGTGCAACATGGGTGGCAGTCCATCATGGAGGTGGAGTAGGTATCGGATACTCAATTCATGCTGGGATGGTTGTAGTTGCTGATGGGACAGAAATGGCAGATAAAAGATTAGAGCTTGTTCTTAACAATGATCCAGGTCTTGGAGTTGTAAGACATCTGGATGCAGGGTATGATGAAGCAATTAAATTTGCCAGAGAACATGGAATAAAAACACCATCAATTGAATAAAGAAATTTTGTATGTTTTGGAGGCCCTTAAAAAGGAGGGGATTGACTTTGAGTTTAGAACTGCTCCTCCTTTTCCTTTTTATAGGGGTTCCTATGTACTTGTTGTAGAAATTAAAAAGGATAAAAGGATACGAATTGGCAAACTGGGAGAATTTTTGTTTAAGAAGGGACTCTATTTCTATGTGGGAAGTGCTCAGGGTGGTATTAAAAGAAGAATTCAAAGATACTTTAAGAAGAGGAAAACAAAATGGCATATAGACTATTTAATTAGAGCGGGAGAGGTAACAGGGGTTTTCTTATTCAAGGAAATGTCAGAAGATGTAATCTCTAACATTATGAGAAAATTTATGAAAGAGTATATAAAGGGATTTGGGTCTTCAGATAAAAGATGTTTCTCCCACCTTTTCACTTCAAGAGAAGTATCTACAGATTAAATATTACAAGTTTCGGGAAAGTGCTCTTAAAGGCAGCTCCTAATCCAAAAACCAAAGATACAAAGGATATCAATCCACCATAAGGTACAAAAATATTTATCAAAATAAGAGGTATAGAAGCAACAAAGTATGACAGAACAAGATTTGGCTTTTCTAAATTTAACAACCTAAGGATGTGAGTTCCTATCGTTGTATAAAAGATAGTAGTACCAAATAGATAAAAGATAAATACTCCAATTATTATAAGTGGAGTGAGAATTATTCCAATTATTGTAATCACAAGCAGAATGAGAATTCCAAGACTGATAGCAAGTAGTACAAGAGATAGAAGAAATGAGTTCATTGGCTTAGAAGATAGATATTTAACTCCTCTCTCTGTAGCACGAGGAAATAAAGCAAGAATAAGAAAAGAAACGAAGAGAAAGATAAAGAAAAGCACTAATTTGGGAACTCTGGGTCTTTTATCCCCCATACGAATATGTAAGGGTATCCTTTTTAAAAATTCTTTATTTTTAAATATCTGAGAAATGAATGGGATCTTTGGAAGTCTGGTGGATTCAATTTCACCTTTAACTATACTACCTTTTTCTCTATTAATCTCTCCAACAACTCTAATATCACCTTCTACAATAGAGTTGGGCTTTAGTATAACATTTCCCAATCCAACCTCTATGTCTCCCTTTACAACACCATAAAGAATCACATCTCCAAGTCCTACCTGTACATCTCTCGCTTCTCCATATATTTCAACATTCCCTGCTCCCACTCTTAGCTTATCAACTCTTCCCTTATCAAACACCTTAACATCGCCAGTTCCAAGATTCAAAAGTTTTACATAACCATATACATATAGATCAGTATTGGTAAGAGACAATTCCTCAACTACATTTCCTTCTTTTACTACGTAGGGTGACTCAGAGGAAACAGAAGCTGTAAGGGATAAAGTTAACACTAATATTAAAAGAAACAAGTATAGTTTTGTTTTAATAGCCATCTCAACCTCCTTTTCCTTAATTTATACGAGGTTTGATTTTTAATTGTTTCACTATTTTAAGGATAAAGATTAAAAGGAGAACAAGTAGTATTAATAAGAAAGAAAGGTATAGAAGATAGAAGATTCCCCCTGTAACCACAAGGATAGAAATGGAACTTTTCAAATTTAATATAAAATTTATAAACTCTGTAGGTATTCCAAAGAAAAGAATATAAAGCACTGGATAGAAGATAAAAGTTAGGAGGAAGTAACTAAAAATCTTCTTGATCTTATAAATAAATAAAAGTCTCTTCACAACTATTTTTGCAATCTTTTTATCCTGAGGTACATTTTTACTCAATTCCTTAAAAAGAAATTCATCAAATCTATCCATCTTTTCCTTCTCCTTTAAAGTAGTATTTTAATTTTTCTTTGCCTCGATGTATGAGTGTTTTAACTGTTCCCAGGGGTATTTCCATAATTTCACTTATTTCTTCATATCTATATCCATCCTCATAGAAAAGAAGAACAGCTACTCTTTCCTTCTCATTTAAAGTAAACAGAGCTTCCTCAATTTCTAATGGATCACGATTCTCTCTCTTTTCAAAATATTTAAACCTATCAATGAAATCTTTTTCTTTTTTCTTCTTTCTTAAAAAATCCACTGCTCTTGTGTAGGCAATTCTATACAGAAATTGCTTTAAAGTTTTTTTATCTAATTTTTCTGTATTGAGAAGAGTTATAAAAGTTTCCTCAAGAACGTCTTCCGCATCTTCCTTATTCCCAAGCATTCTTCTTAAGAATCTAAATATCTCCTCTCCGTATTCTATGTAAACATCTTTCATCCCTCTTTTTTATACTGTCTCTTATACACATCTCCGAGCCCACGAGACTAGGCATGATCTCGTATGCCGTCTTCTGCTTGAAA
>CBFDTJ010000047.1:0-10946 GCA_965612865.1 uncultured bacterium | reverse complement strand
TAATGATACGGCGACCACCGAGATCTACACCTAAGCCTTCGTCGGCAGCGTCAGATGTGTATAAGAGACAGACTTGCAGGTCCCGTCATGAATATAATCATTGCAGTCCTTATATTTTTTCTCATATACTCTTTTTACGGTGATATATCTCATCTCTCTACAAAAATAAAGGATGTAACTAAAGGTTTACCTGCATATGAAGCAGGTATAAAAGAGGGAGATAAAATTATTGAGATAAATGGAATTGAAATTAAGTCGTGGGAAGATGTGATAAAGGAAATAGGTGGAAGCAACGGAGAGGAGATTGTAATTAAAGTTGAGAGAGATGGAAAGATTCTTTCTTTCAATATAAAACCTGTAAAATCAGAGGATGGCAGATGGATAATAGGTATAGTAAGTGATTTTGAGAGAGTAAATATCTTTGAGGCGTTCTGGCTTGCACTTAAAGAAATATGGCGAATACTAACCCTTGTAGCTTTGTCTTTGAGAATGATAGTGAGAGGTAACGTGTCTGGAATTGCTGGTCCTGTGGGTATAGTTAAATTCACTGCAGATGTGGGAAAACAGGCAGGTGGTATAGCCTTTATATGGTTTACTGGAGTAATAAGTCTTGCCCTTGGAGTTACAAACTTACTCCCCATCCCAGCTCTTGATGGTGGAAGACTTATGTTTATCCTTTACGAAGCCATAACAAAAAGGAGAGTCCCTCCTGAAAAGGAGAATGTTGTTCACTTTATAGGTTATATAATTCTCATTGGTCTACTATTTGTAATAACATTTTTTGACATACTAAGATTCTTTAAATGAAAAAGAAAGTTTATGCTGGAAATGTAATCATAGGGGGAGAGGAAATTATCCTTCAGGGAATGACAAAAAGTGATACCAATGATGTGGAAGCAGTCCTTAAAGAAATAGAAAATATGGTTGAAGAGGGTGCTTCCCTTGTAAGAGTCGCTGTTCCTGATAGAAAAAGTATAAATGGTTTAAGAGAAATAATTAAAAGAAGTCCTGTTCCAGTAATTGCCGACATACATTTTAACCCTGATCTTGCAATACTATCAATGGAGGCAGGAGCAAAGAAAATAAGACTGAATCCATCAAATATAAGAAATAGAAAAGACATAGAGAGAATTGTAAAGAAGGCAAAGGAAATGAAAATTCCTATAAGGGTTGGTGTAAATTCCGGTTCACTTGTGTACGAAGGAAAAAAGGGGAAGATAACCTCAGACGATCTCATTGAATCTCTAAGAAGGGAGGTTTCTATACTTGAAAATCTTTCTTTTAAAGATATAGTTCTATCTGCAAAATCTCCAGATGTAAAGCTAACCATAGAAACATACAGGAAGATGAAAGAAATATTTCCATATCCAATTCACCTTGGAGTTACAGCAACGGGAGGTGGAGATGAGGGATTAATTAAATCCAGTATAGCCATTGGATACTTGTTAATGGAGGGAATTGGAGATACCATAAGGGTATCTCTTACAGGTTCATCAAGTCATGAAGTTAGAGTGGGAAGACTCATCCTTGAAAATCTTGGTTTAAGGAAGAGAGAAAGAGTCGAAATTATAGCCTGTCCGAAATGTGGGAGATGTAATAAAAATTTTGATAAAATTCTTGAAAGGGTCAGGAAAGAGTTAGGTAGTCTTAAAATTCCAGTAAAGATTGCAGTTATGGGATGTGAAGTTAACGCTCTGGGAGAAGCAGGACAAGCAGATTATGGAATTGCTTTAACAAGAGGAAAGATACTTTTATTTAAAAAAGGAATGAAAATAAAATTTATTGAGGAAGAAGATGCAGTTGATGAGTTAAAAAAACTTATATTTAGTGAGGTGAAAGATGCTTCTATCTAAAATGTTTGTTCCAACATTAAGAGAAGATCCAAGTGATGCTGAAAGTATAAGTCATAAATTAATGCTTAGAGCTGGACTTATAAGGCAGATTAGTTCAGGAATTTATGTATTTCTTCCCCTTGGTTTCAGAGTCCTGAACAAAGTAATAAACATAGTGAGAGAGGAAATGAATAGAATTGGCGCTCAGGAACTTCTGATGCCCGCACTCCTTCCAAAAGAACCGTGGGATGAAACAGGTAGATGGGATGTTTATGGAGATGAACTTTTTAAATTAAAGGATAGAAAAGGAAGAGATTTCTGTCTTGGCCCAACCCATGAAGAAATAGTAACCTTAATTATTAAAAACACGGTAAACTCTTATAAGAACCTGCCCATACTTTTATACCAGATTCAAACCAAGTTTAGAGATGAAATAAGACCAAGATTTGGAGTTATGAGGAGTAGAGAATTCTTAATGAAGGATCTTTACTCATTTCATGACTCATGGGATTCTCTTTCAGAATCCTATAAGAAGATATTCAATGCATATAAGAAAATATTTGACAGATTCAGATTAAAATACATCCCTGTTGAAGCTGATTCTGGAGCAATAGGTGGAAAGGTCTCCCATGAATTTGTTGCTGAAAGTGAAATAGGAGAATGTGAGTTTGTTGTGTGTGAAAAGTGTAGATACGCAGCAAATGTAGAGGCAGCAAAGAGCAAACTTATAAAACCAGAAGAGGAAAAGGATGAACCCCTTGAGCTGGTACACACACCCAACATAAAGAGAGTGGAAGAAGTAACAAGTTTCCTTAAAGTCCCGGCCCACAGGCTTCTCAAATCCATACTTTACATTGTTGATGGAGAATCAGTTCTTGCCATAGTTAGAGGAGATGATGAGATAAATGAGGTTAAACTCAAAAATTACCTGAAAGCTAAAGAAATTAGACTTGCTACAGAAGAGGAGATAGAAAAACATACAGGTGCTCCACTTGGATTCACAGGTCCTATTGGATTTAATGGAAGAATAATAGTTGATAAAAGAGTTGAGGGTATAAAGGGTGGGGTTTTAGGTGCAAACAAAAAGGATTATCACTATAAGGGTGTCTCCTTTGGGAGAGATTTTGAATCAGAGGAAATTGTTGATATAAGAGAGGTGAAAGAGGGAGACTTGTGTCCGGTCTGCGGTTCTCCTCTTAAAAAGAAAATCGGGATTGAGTTGGGTCACACCTTCCAGCTTGGAACAAAATATTCAGAAAGTATGAAGGCATATTTTCAAACAAAGGAAGGGGAACTAAAACCTTTTATAATGGGTTGTTATGGAATTGGAATGGCAAGAATAATTGCTGCAACTATTGAACAGTACCATGACGATAAGGGAATTGTGTGGACAAAAGAGATCGCACCATACCATATTATTATTATTCCATTAAAAGAGGATGAAAAAATTCTTGTGGATTCAAAGGAAATTTACGAAAAACTTCTTCACGGTGGCTTTGAAGTTGTTTATGAGGATAGACCTCTTTCGCCTGGAGAAAAGTTTAAAGATGCTGATTTAATTGGTTTTCCCTATAAGCTAATATTTGGAAAAGGTTACCTGAAAGACGGCTTAATAGAGGTTAAAAGGAGAGAAGATGGAGAAGTCTTTAAAGTAAAACCTGAAGATATAGAGGAGTTTCTAAGGAAAGAAATATATGAAAGTTAGTGTTATAATCCCTGCCTTTAATGAGGAAAAAACCATAGGAGAAGTTGTTGAAACTGCAAGGAATAATCCTTTTGTTGATGAAGTAATTGTTGTTAACGACGCCTCCACTGATAGAACTCCAATTATTGCAAAGAAAAAGGGAGCTAAAGTTATAAATTTTAATCAAAACAAGGGAAAAGGATGGGCATATTATGAAGGAGTGAAAGCAAGTGAGGGTGATATAATTGTCTTCCTGGATGCAGACTTAATCGGTCTTGAACCAAATCATATTACAGAACTTATAAGACCTATAATTGAGGGGGAGGCTGTAACCACATGTGGAATTTTCGAGAAAGGGAGATTCTTGACAGATTTCTCACATAAAATAACTCCTTTCCTTTCAGGTCAAAGGGCACTAACGAGGGAAGTGTGGGAAAACTTTTCTTATGATCCAAATGTAAGATACGGATTTGAAATTGTATTAACAGAGTATTTCTGGAGCAACAAAATAAAGGTGAGATACGTCATCCTTGAGGGAGTTACTCAATTAATGAAGGAGGAAAAGGTGGGTAAAGAAAAGGGGAGAAAGTGGAGATTCAAGATGTATAAAGATATAGCAAAATCAGTCATAAAAATAGCAGTCAGAAAGATAAAGGGAGACGAAGATTAATCTAGGAGCCTTTTCTCACCTTCAATTTTCTTTATATCAGTGATATCTTGAGTTACCTCAATAGTTCCAAGGTAATTACCTTCTTTACTTCTCACGGGAAAGTATCTTATAAATATTTTTCTTCCATTCATATCTATCCAGAATTCTACTCTATCTCTCTTCCCACTTTTAAAATCCTCAAGAATTTTATTTACCACATGTACGCTCTTCTGAGGATGACATTGTTGAACTTTCCTTCCTATAACAGCTTTAGTTCTTGGAAATATCCTATCCTTGGACTGATTAAAATATCTTACTACATCGTCTTTATCAATAAAGGTTATATCAACAGGAAGAGTATCCAATAGAGACTCAAGTTCATTAAAAAGGAAGGAACCTGTTTCAAAATTTATTCTGTCATCTTCGGCGACATCACTCTTTTCCTTGGAGACATATTCTCCCAAATTTTCTGGAATATATTCAGAATAACCTATTTCATCAAACTCTTTTCTTGCTTCTAACCACTCATTTTTTGAGATAACTTTTAAAGCAGTGGGGAAGAGTATGTTGTTCTCTCTAAAAAAATGGCCCGAAAGCATATCTATTAAGTAAATTGAAACTTCTTTTAACTTTGTTACGAAATCATTAAATTCCATTTCTTTATATGAGTCAAAGAGATTATAAAACTTCTTCTTTATCTCTCTAATCATATCGTGATCCATCCACATAATTTTTGGAGGTTCAACTATCCCATGTTTCTCAAGATATGGAAAAAGAACATTTTCTTCTCTCACATAATGTTTCTCTGAATTTCTTAATTTCTCTACATAATTCTTAAGTTCTTTTATCTCCCTCTCCGCATCTTCAAAATTTCCTTTTTCACCCATTCTATCTATAATAGATTTAATCTCCTGAGCGTGTTTTATGAAAATCTTATGCTCTTCCATAAGAATCGATATAGGATGCCAGCTTTCAGCTATAGGTGTCGCCTTTTCAAGTTCCTCCCTGAAGGCGGCGATATGTACATCGCATAATTCATGGACTTCCTCTGCGGGAAGACCTTCCTTTATAAGTTCTCCTTCTATTACAGCTATTTCTATAGGAGTTACACCTTTTAAAACATCTCTGAACCTTTCCTTTATCTCTTCTACTCCCTTCCCCTGATGTAATTCCTTTATCAACTTCTTTAAAATCTCTTTTTTATTGCTGTCTCCTAATAATTCACTCATTTCAACCTCCTTTATTTCATTTTATCATATTTGTTTAATTTTTGACAAATCATTGACACAGAGCTTTCCAGGTGGTATATACAACTTATATGAGAAGGAATATAAAATGTACTGTGGAGTATGATGGGACAAACTATTTTGGATTTCAGAAGCAGAAAGATCTTCCTACCATTCAGGGTGTTATAGAGAGTACTTTAAGTGATTTTCTTAACGCAGAAATAATTATAGATTTCGCAGGAAGAACAGATAGAGGAGTGCATGCCTTTGGTCAGGTAATAAACTTCCTTGTTGAAACTGAAATTCCTCCAAAGAATTTTAAAGAAATTTTGAACAATAGGTTACCGGCTGACATAAGAATTAGAAAGGTAGAAAATGAGCATTTAAGGTTTTCCTCAAGGTTTGATGCAAAGAAAAAAATATACTTTTATGTGGTTAATACGAGCAAGGACTTCCCAGATCCATTTATGGGAAGATACTCTATGTGGTTTCCATACAATATTAATAGAGAAAGGCTTGAGGAGAATATAAAGTTATTCATTGGAAAACACAATTTCTCTGCTTTTACCAAAAAAGAAGTCAGAGAAGCTATGAGCACTGTTAGAGAAATCTATTCAACCTCTGTAAGAAGAAGAGGAGATTTTTATTACCTATTCTTCGAGGGGAAAAGTTTCTTAAGACATCAGGTAAGAAGAATGGTGGGGGCACTTTTAAAAATTGAAAGAGAAAATCTTCCAAAAGAAATTTTAATTGAAGCTTTGAATTCTACAAAACATCCGCTGGGAGAAGAAAGAATACCACCAAACGGTCTCTTTCTTTATAAAGTATTTTATTGATCTACTTCAAGAACAGCTATTCCTATGTTCCAGGCCCAGCATGCGCAGTGAGCACAGAACTCAAACTTCCAAATATGGAAAGTTTCACCTTAAGAGAAGCCTTTAGTCTATTAAAGGAGTCTCTTCCGAAAGACTCTTCCATAGCGTGCATTACAGCAAAATTTACTGTTTTATCATTGACTAAAGTCTTAAGGTATCGTTCAATTTTCTTAAGTGCATTAAGATAGCCCCTTGTAAAAGAGAAAAGCGATAATGTCCCTTCCTTTGTAATCTTTATCACCGGGCTTATCTTAAGCATCTTTCCAACAATTCCCTCAACTCTGGTGAGTCTTCCGCCTCTTATAAGATAGTCAAGTTTCCTCACCACAAGAAAGACATGTAACTTTTCTCTGAGCTCTTCTAATTTCTTCTTTATCTCTTCAAGAGACTCTATTCCTTTTTCAATAAGTTTTGCTATTTCAATTGCAAGAAACCCTGAACCCAGGGATACAGATTTTGAATCAAAGGAAATCACCGGTATCTTTACCTCTTTAGAAGCCATTTTTGCGACATTCACAGTGGCTGAAAGCTTCCCGGATATATGAATTGATACAATCCCATCTGCTCCCTCTCTTTCAAGATCCTTATAGACAGAAATAAAATCCTCGACACTTGGAACAGAGGTTTTTGGCATAGTACCTTCCTCACTCATGAGCCTCCATATCTCTTTATCAGTTATGTCAATTCTATCCCTGTAAGTTTTGTCCCCTATTATAACCTTTAAAGGAACAACCCTTATGTTATATTTTTTTATATAATCGTCAGGGATATCAGACGTACTATCCACCACAATTCTAAAATTCATAAATTCCTCCTTTTATGTTTTGCTTTCAAAATATTAGATACATTATCTCATATTTTGTTACCTTTTAAATATGCTATAATTAACTTCAAGAAAAAGATAGGTTTTATGATATAATAGCCTATGCGAAATTAATTTTTTTAAGATAAGGAGGAAGTTATGCCATTACTTCAGGAAAAGGATAGAATAATCGTCAGAGAGAAATTTGAAAAAGAACTCAAAGACGAAGTTACAATCCTTTTATTTAAAAAAACTGCTGCAGGTATCTGGACACCAAATGAAGACGAGGATCTTGTGTGTAGATACTGTAAAGAAACAGAAGAACTGTATAAAGAAGTCACAGAATTATCTGATTTATTAAAACTGGAAGCATATACCATAGAAGATAATAAAGAAAAATTTGACGAATATAAAGTTGAAAGAATTCCAACTGTGGTTATTAAGGGACACAATAAGGGACTAATCAGATTTGTTGGAATTCCAGCAGGATACGAGTTTGCAACTCTTCTTGAGGACCTAATTGATGCCTCAAGAGACAAAGTTGATCTTAAAGAGAGAAACAGGAGAAAAGTCGAAGCAGTGAAGGAACCTCTCCATATTCAGGTTTTTGTAACACCTACATGTCCTTACTGCCCGAGAGCAGTAAGGATTGCTCATAAAATGGCGTTTATAAATGAAAATATTATGGGAGACATGGTGGAAGCAAGTGAGTTTCCAAATCTCTCTGAAAAGTATGGTGTATACGCTGTTCCCAAAATTATTGTAAATGATAAGGTAGAGTTTGAGGGAGCATTGCCAGAAGATCAATTTATAGCCCAGGTACTCAAAGCAGTAGAGAGAAACAACTAAAGGAGGATAAAGAATGAGAATAACTTATCGCCCTCATAAAGGAAAAGCAAGGAAGGTTCATGGGTTTTTAAAAAGAATGAGCTCTCCTGGTGGGAGGAATGTTATAAAAAGAAGAAGAAGAAAAGGAAGAAAGAGGCTTACACCTTCTTAGTGGCTAAACTTAAAGAAAGATTAAATAAAAGAGAAGTTAAAGAAGTTATGAAAAATGGGACAAAGGTAAGAGAGAGGAATTTGACATTTGTGTATGAAAGAAAAGATAATTTAAAGGTTGCCTTTGTCCCTGTGGGTGTAAAAAAATCAGTCAAGAGGAACAGAGTGAGGAGAAAAATCAGAGAGATATTTTTTAAACTTCAGGAGAAATTCAAAAACATGTGGGTTGTAATTATAATTCCCCCTTTCGTAGAGAAAAGAAAAGAAGAGGTTATTATTGAAGATTTTGAAGATTTTTTAAGGAAGGTTGAAGATGAAAAAGGCAGTGCTCTTTTTAATTAAATTATATCGAAAGTTTATATCCCCTATGTTTCCTAACTCCTGCAGATACAACCCAACCTGCTCTGTTTATACATATCAAGCTGTGGAGAAGTATGGAGTGGTTAAAGGTTTATTTCTTGGAATAAAAAGGATCTTACGATGTAACCCATTTTTTCCGGGTGGAGATGATCCTGTCCCATAAAAGGAGGTAGCATGAAAAAGAAATTGATTTTTTTAATTTTGCCAATTATCCTTTTCGGACTTGCATTTAGCTTTGGTCCTAAAATGGATGTAAAGATTACTACACTTCCAGTGGAAAAACCTTCCACAGGTGAAAGTTTCTCAATGAAAATTAATCTTGAGAATCTTGGGATAGATAAAGAGAATCTTGTTGTTTCCATTGACTCTTTGTCCAACTACGAAGACCTTGGACCATTTGAGATTCAAGATACAGAAGTAGAAATTCCAGTTCTTAAATCACAGGAGAAGAAAGAGATTTCCTTCAATCTGAAGGTGAATGAAGAACTCACAGAAGATGAATTTCTTTTTATTGGAAGAATAAAGTATTCAGAGAAAGGTGAGGAAAAGGAGTTCAATGTAGTTTTTCCTTTATCATTCTCTTCCAAAGCAGGAATTCTATCCTTTACAAAACCTCCATATTCTAAAGTTTCTCTTGAGACTCTCGTTTCTCTTTCTGGAAGTTTAAAAAACACTGGAAACAAAGAGGTAAAAGATGTTGTTGTGAAGGCAGGGAGTACAGAGTTCTTCACAGAATATAAGAAAGGCAAGAATGTAAGAATTGAAACTATAAAGCCAGGAAAATCTGTAACAGTAACTTTAATGCTTGCCCCAACAGACAAGGTTGTACCACAGGACTACACTGTTCCCATAGTTGTTGAATATAAAGACAGTGACGGGGTTTCGTATATCTATGAAGAAAAGGCTACCATAAGAGTTGTTAAAAACTCTTTCACATATTTTGTAAGAAGAAGTCTTGACTTCTTCCACGATTTCACAAAGAACTATGGAATAGCAGTCATAATTTTAACCCTTGTTGTAAAACTTATACTGTTCCCCTTCACATTCCAGCAGCTTAAATCCATGAGTAAAACTCAGGAGCTTTCTCCAATGATTCAGGAACTTCAAAAAAAGTATAAGGATGATCCAAAGAAACTTCAGGAAGAACAAATGAAGCTCTACAAGAAATATGGAATAAACCCTGCGACTGGATGTCTTATGGCGCTTCTTCCTCTTCCTATATTCTTTATCCTCTTTACATCCCTTAATGGATATGTAAAACTCCTCAATCAATCATTCTTATGGGTTCACAACCTTGCTGTACCAGACCCCACCTATGTAATACCTGTTCTCGTAGCAGGAACCACACTTCTTCAGCAGTGGATAATGGGTAGCGGTAAAGATCAATCCTCAAAAATGATGATGTTCATGTTCCCGCTTCTCATTGGCTACTGGTCACTAAACTTTCCAACAGCAGTTTCTATATACTGGATTTCATTCAGTGTATTCTCAGCCCTTGAGTACTTCGTAATCAGAAAAAAGTATGGACACCTGATGAAGTTAAAAGAAAAGACACCAAAGAAGAAATAAGATGAAAAACAAGCTTTTCTACCTTACGGGAAACGAAAAAGACTCTTCAAAGATCGTTAAAGGAATTCTTTCCTTCATATTTGAGAAACTTGGAGAGAATGCTTCTTTTGAGATAAGAGAAAGGGATACAGAAGTTTATATCAATGTCCAGCTATCCAACAGAGAAAGACAGGCTCTCTATATTGGTAAACAGGGAAAAGTTCTTGCTTCCTTACAATATCTATTGAATGCCATTATTCATAGAAAGTTCAATGATAAAAGATTGTTTATACTTGATATCGGCGGATACAAAAGAAAACAGATTGATTACCTTAAGAACCTTGCAGTAGAAACTGCTATAAGAGCAAAGAAAACTGGCGAGGATCAGGTACTTCAACCAATGAGTGCCATGGCAAGAAAGATAATTCACACAACCCTTGCAAACCACCCCTCTGTTTACACATATTCTATAGGAAAGGAGCCAAATAGAAGAGTAGTTGTTGCCCTAAAAAGAAAATCTTGAAGATGGAAACAGATACAATAGCAAATATTTCAACACCTTTAGGATTTGGTGGTGTTGGAGTTATAAGGATTTCTGGACCCCGATCCCTTGAAATTGTCTTAAAATTACTACAAAAAAAACAAAAAATTACTCCAAGAAGAGCGCATCATGTTTTTTTAAAGGACAGGGAGGGAAAATCCCTTGGAGATGCAATAGTAATATACTTTAAAAAACCGAAGTCTTATACAGGTGAAGATGTTGTGGAGATCCAGACCTTTGGATCTCCTGTTCTTATGAACAAAATACTTTCGGAAATTATCTCTCTTGGTGCAAGGCTTTCAAAACCTGGAGAGTTCACAGAAAGAGCGTATCTTTCTGGAAAACTTGACCTCATTAAGGCCTGTCTCTTATACACATCTCCGAGCCCACGAGACTAGGCATGATCTCGTATGCCGTCTTCTGCTTGAAA
>CBFDTJ010000046.1:0-11199 GCA_965612865.1 uncultured bacterium | reverse complement strand
CAAGCAGAAGACGGCATACGATATCATGCCTAGTCTCGTGGGCTCGGAGATGTGTATAAGAGACAGTATTTGTTATTCCTGTTTCTTTGGACACTAATCTAATTCTATCCAGAAGTTCTTCGCTTATCCCCTTAAAGAGACTGGATATTAGATCCTCAAGGACAAAATTCTTTGAATTTATAATATTTAATGCTTGGGTTTTCATGCCTGAGAAAGAAAAAGAGAACTTTCTTTTTATATCTTTAAATTTTGGAAGAGTAAAGTTATATCTATTAGGATTTCCCTTTAATGCTAATTTATCCAACTCTTTCCCTGCTGGATATGAAAAACCAAGTCTTCTACCTACTTTGTCAATTATCTCTCCACATGCATCATCAAGTGTAGTAGCAATTATTTTATACTTTAAATGATCCTGAACCATAATAATTTCTGTGTGGCCACCAGATATAAGAAGTGTCAGGAAAGGAAACCCAATTTTGTATTCGAAAAAAATTGAATAGATATGACCTTCGAGGTGATTTACACCAACAAATGGCTTTTTTAAAAAAAGGGAGATAGTCTTAGCAAGCTCAGTTCCCACAAGAAGGGAACCTACAAGGCCAGGACCAAATGTGACAGAAACTCCTTCAATATCTTTCAATTTCAATTTACCTTTTCTTAAAACTTCTCTCAACACAAAAGGAAAAAGTTCAAGATGTTTTCTTGCAGCAATTTCTGGAACCACTCCTCCATACCTAATATGGAATTCTTCAGAAGAGGTTCTCACCATAGAGATTAATTTGCCGTTTTCTACAACGCCCATTGATGTATCATCACAAGAGGTCTCAATACCTAAAACTTTCATCAAGTTCAATTTTATCATATGTTAACTAAGGTGATATAATTTATTTTAGAAGATAAAAATTTAGGAGGTGAGTATGAAAAGAAGAAATTTAGTTAAGGGGTTGATTGTTTTAGCAATTGTGTTTTCTCTGAGTTTACTACCTATTAAAGTTTCAGTAAACACTTCTATCGCTTCTCAGTCTGAAGGACCGCGTCTTGTGGAAGGTTATCTTAAATATCTAACTATACTTACAACATCAGATCTTCAGAGTCAGGTTACAGAATTTGAAACAAAGATTAGGATTGGGGGTGAAAAGGTTAAAAAAACAGTGGGTGGAATTGCAAGAGTTGGGTATCTTGTGAAAAAATTTAAAAAATCCAGAAAGAGAGTTCTTTTCCTTACATCGGGCGATGATTTTCTTGGTCCATTCTTCAGAGCATTTAAAGGAATTCCAGAAACCTTGTTTTGGGATATGATAGCAGATGCCTGGACTCCAGGTAATCATGAGTTTGATCAAGGACCTGAAGTGTTTGGAGAAGCATTAGATTATTGTACAATACCAGTTCTTGCTGCAAATCTTGATGTAAGTGAAGAACCCAAACTCGAAGGAAAAATTAAACCCTATACAATTTTTGAAGTTAAGGGTTTGAAAGTAGGTGTTTTTGGACTCATAACACCGAATCTTCCGGTTATAACAAACCTTGGAGATAAAGTAAAGGTTAATGGAGATCTTGTTTCAGTTTCCAAAGATATGGTATCTACCCTTAAAAGTGAAGGAGTTGATGTAATTATTGCACTTACTCATATTGGGATTGATGCAGATAAAGATTTAGCATCAAAGGTAGATGGTATAGATGTGATAGTTGGTGGACATTCACATACGCTCGTTACTGAACCAGTGATTGTAAAGACTCCAGGTGGCGGTGAAACTATAATAGTTCAGGATGGAGCAAGAGCAGCATACCTTGGTGAACTTCAAATAGCAGTGGATAGAAAAGGTATATACTCTTATAAATGGCGCCTTCATCTCTTAGATGAAAGTGTACCAAAAGATCCTCTTCTTGATAAACTTGTAACATACTTTATTAATCAGATGCCCCCACCTGCACCAGTAGGAGAATCTCTTGTGGACCTTGACGCAAGAAAGATTACAGTAAGAAAGAAAGAGGCAGCTATTGGAAACCTCTTTACTGATGCCTTCAGATGGAAATTTGGAACTGATGTAGCAGTAACCAATGGTGGAGGGATAAGAGGAGACAAGATCTATCCAAAGGGAGTTATAACAACAAAAACTCTTCTTGAAATGCATCCATTTGGCAATTCTATTGTTCTTGTAAAAGTTAAAGGAAGTATTCTTAAACAGGCCCTTGAAAGGGGTGCATCTGCGCTTATAGGTCCAAATGATCCAAGAGATCCAAAAACTGTAGTCTCAGGTGCATTCCTTCAGGTCTCCGGTTTAAAATTCACCATTGATGTTAGTAAAACACCACAACAGATAGATATGGATACGGGAGAAATTGTTGTTCCTGGTGAAAGAGTTTCAGACGTTTATGTAAATGGTGAACCATTAGATTTGAATAAAGAGTATACTGTTGCCATTAATAGTTGGATGGCAGGTGGTGGTGATGGTTACTTTATGTTCAAGAATCTTCCAATGGATAAGAAATATGATACATCTATTACCATTCCTGAAGTTCTTGAAGAGTATATAAGAGCCCATACCCCCATATCACCAAAAGTTGAGGGAAGGATAACAATAATAGGAAGTGAGTAAATTTAAAGGGGAGGATATCCTCCCCTTTAAATATTTTATAACACCTTCACCATATAGAAAGCATCTTCTTTGTTGTTTGGATAATATTCTTTCTTTACTTTTTCTACTTTAAAACCAAGATTCTTATAGAGTCTTTGTGCTATAGTGTTTGATACCCTTACCTCAAGAACTATTTTCTTAACTTTTCTACTCTTTGCAAGATTTATTATATAATTCATCAACTTTGTTCCAATGCCCTTCTTTCTAAAATCTGGATGAACTGCTACATTTGTGATGTGAACAAAATCCTTAAAGAACCAACTTCCTATATACCCAATAATCTTCTGGTTCATTTCTACAACAAAATAACGGGCGAACCTGTTAAAATTTAATTCGCCATAAAACTCTCTTCTAGACCACGGTGCAGAGTAACTTACATTCTCAATGGATACTACTTCAGGGATATCCCTGTTGGTCATGGGTCTTATTTTAATTTCTTCCATATATATACTTTATATTTTCTTTTCCTTCTTTAGTAGCTGACGTAATCTTCTTATAGCCTTAGATTCTATCTGCCTTATTCTTTCCCTTGTTACATTAAACTTTGCTCCCACTTCCTCAAGAGTGTGAGGAACATTACCACCAAGTCCAAATCTTAACTTTACTATCTCCCTCTCTCTTTCTGGTAAGAATTTAAGCATTTCCATGAGTTCTTCGTTGGAGCAACTTATTATTGTTTCCTCCTCAGGGGAAAGAATCCTTTTATCTTCTACAAAGTCTGCGAGTCTTGTATCTTCGTCATCGCCCACAGGAGTCTCAAGGGAGATAGGAACCTGGGCGATTCTTTTGAAATCCTGTATTTTTTTAACGGGGAGTCCCATTTCTTTAGCGATTTCCTCATCTGTTGGTTCTCTTCCAAGTTTCTGCATTAGTTGTCTTGTAACTTTCTTCAACCTATTTATATTCTCTACCATATGAACAGGTACTCTTATAGTTCTTGCTTGATCAGCAAGAGCCCTTGTTATGGATTGTCTTATCCACCATGTAGCATAGGTCGAGAACCTCCATCCTTTTCTATAATCAAATTTCTCTGTTGCTTTTATTAACCCAAGGTTTCCTTCCTGAATTAAGTCTAGAAAGAGAAGTCCTTGACCTATGTATTTCTTTGCTATGCTTACCACGAGTCTTAAGTTGCTCTCAATGAGTTTTTTTCTGGCCTTTTCTCTTTCTTCAGGTGTACCTTCTTTCATCTTTTTTGCAAGTTCATACTCTTCTTTTGGGCTAAGGAGAGGGATTTTACTTATCTCCCTGAGATACGCATTAACAGGATCAAGAGGACCAATCATCTCCTCCTCTTGCTTTTTTTCTTCCTCTTTTGTCTCTTCTTTTTGTGTTTCCAACTGAATCTCTTTTTTATCCCCAAATTTAACACCTTCTTCTATAAGTGTTTCATACATTTCATCTACCTCTTCAGAAGTAAGATCTTCAATAGATTTAAGGGTTTCAATTATATCTTCATAAGAAAGTGTACCCTTTTCTTTTCCTTCTTTTATTAAATTCTCTATCTCCTTATGTTTGAATTTTTCAGGCAAGCTTTACACCTCCTTTTTGTGTAAAAAACTTTTTATTTCTTTCTCAATCTCAAATAACTTTAACTTTAGATAATCAAACCTATCCTTATCCTCTTTATCTATCTTATTAATCTCCTTTATAATCTCCTCTTTGACTCTCATAAGGTATCTTAACTTAAATCTTCTGAAAATGTCAAAAAAAACTTCTTCACTTATTTCGCTATCCTTAAGGAGTATCTCTCTGTAGATAGAGTCTTCTTCCAGTACATCTTTAGTTAAATTAGAGTTAATCTTTTTGTACAACTCTCTATATCTTTCTGTAAAAAAGTAATTCTCGTCAATCTCATCTTTTATTATACTAAAAAACCTCTCATTTTTAACAATAGCTGATAAAAACTCTTTCTCAAGGAGATCCTTTTGTTCTAATACAGTCTCACCTTTTCTTCTTTTCTTTCTCCTTCTCTTGATTTCATTTAGTATTATATCTTCAGGAAATTTGGTCCTCTCTGATATCTTTCTTATAATTTCAAATCTCTTAGTTTGATCTTTTATTCTCTTCACTATCTCTATTAAATCTTTTACAAGTGGAACAAAACTTTCCTCATTTTTATGCATTTTCTCTGCTTCATTCCATAGAAATGTTATTACATCTGGTGCATTTGTTAGAAGATTAAAGAAGCTGTCCTTTCCATTTTTAAACACAAATTCATCGGGATCAAAATTTCCTGGTATCTCAACTATCCGTACATCAAAATTTAAAGTTTCGGCTATATCAAGAGCTCTTTTTGTACCCGAGATTCCACCTATATCTGGATCAAAACATATATAAATTCTATCTGCAAATCTCTTTAGTATCTTTCCTTGATCCATAGTGAAAGAAGTTCCCATAGAGGAAACAGTATTTTCTATGCCATTTTGATGAAGCATTATTACATCCATATAGCCCTCTACAAGTATAACTTCTCTCTTTTTAAGGATTGAATCTTTTGCCTGAAAGATACCATAAAGTGCTTCCCTTTTTTTAAACACTGACTCACCAGAATTTATATACTTTGGCTCCTCATCTTTTAAAGTTCTGCCCGAAAAACCGATTACTCTACCCACAGTGTCAAATATGGGAAAAATAAGCCTTCCTGCAAAATGCGAAAAGGGATACAATCCGGTCTTTTTAAACAATTCTGGTTTTATAGCTTTTTCTTTAAGAAAAAAAGATATATCTTCCGGGGCATAACCCAGCCTAAATTTAGATATGATTTCTTCCTTAAGTCCTCTGTTCTTGAGGTAGTTTATGGCTTCCTGAGTTTTGTAGAGCAACTTTTCAAAAAAAGATGTAAAAATTTCATGAAGATTATATATTTCCCCTTTTTCTTTGCTAATTTTATATCTGGGAATTTCAATTCCTGCCCACTTAGCCAGTATTTCAACGGCTTTTATGAAATCCACACCTTCAATTTTCATTATGAAATGATATATATTTCCCCCAACCCCACATCCAAAACAATGGAATAGACCTTTCTCTCTTGAGACACTGAACGATGGATTTTTATCAGGATGAAATGGACACAGTCCCATATAATTTTTTCCCCTCTTTTTCAATTTGACGTATTGAGAGATGTATTCTACTATATCTACCTTCTCTCTGAGTTCTTCTGCAAATTCATACAGATCCTTTACTTTGTCCATGGTTTAGGTATAAATAAATCATTGTATAAACTTAAAAGGTACTCATCTGTCATGCCGGATATATAATCGCATACGTACCTTGTCCTTATCTCTCTAATTTTAAGAGCATCTTCCCAAGTAGAAAATTGTTGTGGAAGTTCATATTTATTCACAAAGCTCAGTAACTTTTCTGGTTTTTCCATAAAATAATCAAACATATCTGATATTACTTTTTCTATTTTGAATCTCTCTTCTCCTCTTATTTCGTCGTTGTAGTATAGAACATCCTTTAAAAAATCAAGAAAGATATCCATAACATAGGAAATCTCCTCTGAGAAGAATAAATTTTCTTTTTGTATAAAATTGTTTATTAGATCTTTAACCATAGTATCGATTCTCTCAGGAGTTGCGTTACCAAGGAGTTTTGTTATGCTCCTGGGTATATCACTTTCTTTTACAACCCCAGCTCTTATAGCATCATCGAGATCGTGATTTAAATATGCTATTCTATCACTTAGGGCAACGACAAGGCCTTCTGGTGTTTTTGGCATATCTTTAATAATTCCTTCCTTAATCTCTCTTAGTCCTTTTGAGTGTTTAAGTATTCCATCTCTTACTTCCCATGTTAGATTAAGTCCGCTTCTTTCCTTATTTCTATATCCTTCCTCTAACACATCAACTATTCTTAATGATTGTTCATTATGTTTGAAGCCGCCAGCTGGAACGTACTCTTTGTATTTTTTATCTAAAATTTCTTCTCCCATGTGTCCAAAAGGAGCATGTCCAAGATCATGTCCAAGCGCTATTGCTTCTATCAAATCCTCGTTTAATCTTAAACTTTTACCTATAACTCTTGAAATTTGAGAAACTTCAAGTACATGGGTAAGTCTTGTTCTATAGTGGTCTCCTGCCGGGAAAAAGAAAACCTGTGTTTTCTCCTTTAATCTTCTGAATGCCTTCGAGTGAATAATTCTATCTCTATCTCTTTGAAACTCTGTCCTTATAGGACACTTCTCCTCAGGAAACACTCTCCCTTTTGTATCCCTGGATTTAGTTCCTAAAGGGGAGAGTGTTTTTTTCTCTATATCTTCTAATTCTTCACGTATAGTTTTATTTCTTTGCAAGTTTCTCCTCTACTACAGCTTGTGCTGCAGCAAGTCTCGCTATTGGAACCCTGTATGGTGAACATGAGACATAGTCAAGACCTGCGTTAAAGAAGAATTTTATGCTTTTTGGATCGCCTCCGTGTTCTCCACATATTCCCACTTCAAGATCTTTCTTTACTTTTTTACCTCTTTCCGTTCCCATTCTAACCAATTGACCAACACCATCCCAATCCAGTGTTTTAAATGGATCCTCTTTTATAATTTTCATATCTACATACTTTGCAAGGAATTTGCCCTGAGCGTCGTCTCTTGAATAACCAAAAGTCATTTGTGTTAAATCATTTGTTCCAAAGGAGAAGAAATCTGCATACATAGCTATCTCATCAGCAGTTAAAGCCGCTCTCGGAATTTCAATCATTGTTCCAAATTTATATTTAATTTCTACCCCTGCTTTTTCTATTTCCTCTTTTATCGTTTCTTCTAACTTATCCTTAAGATATCTCAGCTCATTTACATGACCTATTAGAGGAATCATTATTTCAGGGTAGATTTCTATATTTTCAAGAGTAACCTCTATTGCTGCTTCTATTATTGCTTTCACCTGCATTTCATATATTTCAGGATAGACAATTCCAAGTCTACAACCACGAAAACCCAACATGGGATTGAACTCATGAAGTTCGTTAATAATAGATAGGAGTTTTTCCCTCTCTTTTATCTTAGAGATCAATTCATCCATTTTTCTTAAACTTTCGGCACTCTTTAAACTAAGTTTAAGTTCATTTATCTCCTGCTGTATTTCTTCCCTATTGGGGAGGAACTCGTGAAGTGGCGGATCGAGAAGTCTTATAATCACCGGAAAACCCTCCATAGCTTTAAATAACTCCACAAAATCATTTCTCTGCATTGGAAGTAACTTGTTAAGAGCTTCTCTTCTTTCCTCTTCTGTTCTCGCCATTATCATTTCCTGCATTATTGGAAGCCTCTCTTCTCCAAAAAACATGTGCTCTGTCCTTGCTAAGCCAATTCCTTCTGCACCAAATTCTCTTGCTTTCTTTGCCTGTTCAGGAGTATCTGCATTTGCTCTTACACCGAGAGTTCTAATTTCATCTGCCCACTTAAGAATTTTCTGAAGGTTACCACTAAGAGAGGGCATAATTAGAGGAACCTCTCCAAGATACACCTCTCCTGTTGTCCCGTCTATGGTAACAACTTCTCCCTTTTTAATCTTTTTATCTCTTGCAATAAAGTAGCCTTCACTTATATTTATGAATAGCTCTTCACATCCAACAACTGCAGGTTTCCCCATCGCTCTTGCTACCACTGCTGCATGGGATGTCATGCCTCCTCTTGCTGTAAGGATTCCCTGAGCAGCATTCATTCCATGTATATCATCTGGAGTTGTTTCAGGTCTTACAAGAAGAACCTTTTCTCCGTTTTTCTCAAGTTCTACTGCTTCATCTGGATCAAAGACAACTCTACCAACAGCTGCACCAGGACTTGCTGCAAGGCCTTTTGCAATAACATCTTTCTTTACATTGGGATCTATCTGTGGATGAAGAAGAGTATCAATATTTTCAGGTGTCACTCTCATAACTGCTTCCTCTTTGGAAATTAAACTCTCATCCACCATCTCCACAGCAATTTTTACAGCTGCCATTGCTGTTCTTTTACCTGTTCTTGTCTGGAGAAGATAAAGCTTGCCTCTCTCCACAGTAAATTCTATATCTTGCATATCTCTGTAATGTTTCTCAAGAATGAGAGATGCATTTACTAACTCTTTATATGCATCTGGCATCATCTCTTCCATGGTTGGAAGATTCTTATTAGCATCTTGTTTTGAATATTCATTTATAGCATGTGGAGTTCTTATTCCTGCAACAACATCTTCACCCTGTGCGTTTGGCAAGAACTCTCCATACATATGTTTCTCTCCAGTTCTTGGATCCCTTGTAAACGCTACACCAGTTCCACTATCATTCCCCATGTTGCCGAAAACCATTGTTACTATATTCACTGCTGTTCCAAGATCATCTGGTATCTTGTTGATTTTTCTATAAACTATTGCCCTTTCATTATTCCAGGATTTGAATACAGCCTCTATAGCCATAAATAGTTGCTTATATGGATCCTGAGGAAAATCTTCTCCTGTTTCTTTTTTATATATATCTTTAAAATTTCTAATTAACTTTTTTAAACCCTGAGGAGGAATTTCTGGATCCTCTTTTACATTATACTTTTCCTTTATCTTTGTCAGAGCTTCTTCAAACTTCTCGTGAGGAATACCAATTACTACATTGCTGAACATCTGTATAAATCTTCTATAAGAATCATAGGCAAATCTTTCATCATTGGTGAGCACACTCAATCCCTCAACAGTTTCGTCATTTAACCCAAGATTCAAAATTGTATCCATCATACCAGGCATAGAAATAGGTGCTCCTGATCTAACAGATACAAGAAGGGGATTTTCTTTTGAACCAAATTTCTTTCCACTCTTTCCCTCAAGCCACACCATGTGGTCTAAAATTTCCTTATCCAAACCCTCCGGAAGTTTCTCTCCACTTTTATAATATTCTATGCACACCTCTGTTGTTATTGTAAAACCTGGAGGGACTGGAAGTCCAATTCTTGTCATTTCAGCCAATCCAGCTCCTTTTCCACCAAGTAAACTCTTTAGCTCTTTTGAACCCTCTTCAAACTTATAGATTCTTTTTGGCATTTTTACCTCTCCTTCTATGATTGTTTTTTTATAATTTCCTCAAAAGATGCAAATTCCTTAAATATGCTAAGTAGCTCTGAGAGAAGAGACAATCTATTCTCTCTTACATTTTCATTTTTATCCATAACAAGAACATTATCAAAAAAGTCGTTAATATTCGGAATTATAGAGTAAAATTCATTCATAATCTTTTCAAAATCCATCAAATCTAATTCCTGAACCTTTCTCTTTAATTCACAGCACTTAGAGAAAAGTTTTTTTTCATAATCAGTTGAAAACAGTTCCTCCTCTAATTTTTTCTGTACCTCAAAATCTCTAACTATATTATATATTCTCTTGTATGCGAGAACGAAATCATTAAATTCCTCCGAATTATAGTTTTTCTCGATAAACTTTGCTTTTTTACAGGATAAGTAAGGTGAAAAATCATCTTTTTTAAGAACTGCATTTATTATGTCGTATCTTATATTTAATTCTTCGAGGATTGTTTTAAATCTTTGTTTTATAAACTTTAAGAGATTATCTCTCTTAAAGTCTTTCACTAAATTTTTATCGAAATTTCTAAGGGCTATATCTATAAGCTCCCCGAGAGAAGCTGTGTTATTAAATGAAACCAAGATGGATAAAAGACCAATAGATACTCTTCTTAAACCATAAGGATCCTCTGAACCTGTAGGCTCAAGTCCTACAGCAAAACTTCCCACAAGAGTATCGATTCTATCAATTATTCCAAGAACTTTACCTGTATTTGTGTATGGTAATTTGTCTCCTTTAAATCGAGGAAAGATATGATCAAGTATAGTTTGTGCTACTTCTTCTTTCTCTCCTGATTCCAGAGCAAGCTCTTTTCCAACAAATCCATGTAGTTCCGGATACTCAGCAACGGTTAGAGTTCCAAGATCTGCTTTTGACAGAAGTGTTGCTCTATCCAGAATAAGTCTTTCCTCATTTGTGAGATTGAACATCTCTCCCATAAAAGAAGTAAGCTTAAGAAGTCTCATTGTTTTGTCGTAATAAGAACCCAAGTGTGTTTCAAAAGTTATAGACTTTAAAAAGTCAATTCTCTCCTTAAGCTGTACTTCCCTATCTTTATTGTAGAAAAAGACAGCATCGTCTATTTTGGCACTAACAATACGGTTAAAACCATTTTTAATTACTTCTGTGCTCCTTTTTATTCCATTCTGTACTCCAAAAACATACAAAATTTCTCCATTTTTAAAACCCGGAAACATACGTGCCCCCATCTTGACTATTCCAGAAACTATGCTCTGAGGTATTTTTTTTGCCTCTTTTGATAACATTAAATGGAAAACTTTTGGTGATTCTGTAAGGTTTGCCAGCTCATACATAAGGTTCTTATCTTTGTCTATCTCTACAAGAAATTCTTTCTCCATTTCTAAAAGAGAGGAATTAATTATATCTATTCTTTTTTCTAAAGACATGACTATTCCTTCTTTTTCCAAAGTCTCTTTGTAGTCATTGAAGCTTTTTACAACTATATCTTTTTTTTCTGTTTTTAAAAATGGCTTTGTTTTATTGTTGGATTTATCCACACCTATTTT
>CBFDTJ010000045.1:0-12204 GCA_965612865.1 uncultured bacterium | reverse complement strand
CGGCATACGAGATCATGCCTAGTCTCGTGGGCTCGGAGATGTGTATAAGAGACAGTGTTTTAATAGGTGCCATCTCACCCCATCCTCCGCTTCTCATACCAGAAGTTGGAGGAAGGGAGAGAGAAAAAGTAAAGAAGACTGATCTATCTCTTAAAAAGATAGCGGAAGAGTTTAAAAAACTGAATCTTGGTACTATATTGATAATCTCTCCACATGCTCCATATATATATGATTCTATATCCATATATTCTTCAAGACTTCTCTATGGAGATTTTTCTCAATTTGGTGCTCCTCAGGTTTACTTGGAGTATGAAAATGATGAACTAATGGTTAAAGAACTTATAAAACAGGGCAAAGAAAAAGGTATAAATTTTGTGCCACTGTCGCCAGACACTCCTCTGGATCATGCCACTATGGTTCCTCTATACTATTTAAATGAGGCTCGTATTCAATCAAAAATTGTAGCAATGAGTCCAGAATTTACTGCCTCTAAGGAAAGGTTGATACAGATAGGAGAATTTATAAGGGGTGTCTGTGAACAAACAAATGGGAGGATAGGATTAATTGCATCTGGAGATCTCTCTCATAGACTTTCTCCCTATGGCCCTTATGGATTTAGCCCCAACGGTCCTTTATTTGATAGAGAGGTTGTATCTGCCATAAAAAATAAAGATTTACAGACTCTTCTCTCTATTCCGGAAGGAATTGTAGAGGATGCTGGAGAGTGTGGATTTAAGCCAATCTTAACGCTAATAGGAGCCCTTCCCTTTGATGAGTTTACCCCGGAAGTTCTTTCGTATGAGGGACCATTTGGAGTGGGATATATGGTTAGTATCTTCAGGAGGTAAATTATGCACCCTCTGGTGAAACTTGCTAAGGAAGCAATAGAAAAGTACCTGATAGATGGAGTTATTATAGATCCTCCAGATGAGTTGTTGAGAGAATACAAAAATGTAAGAAAAGGAGTTTTTGTTACATTACACAAGGGAAAAGAACTCAGGGGATGTATAGGTACGTATCTTCCGACTAAAAGAAATATTCTCGAGGAAATAATTTATAACGCAATCTCTGCTGCTACACAAGATCCACGTTTTCCTCCAGTGAGCCCAGAAGAGTTAAAATATATAACCTACTCTGTGGATGTCCTTGAGCCTCCTGAACCTGTAAAGGATATAAGTGAACTTGACCCAAAGAAATTTGGGGTTATAGTCTCAAAGGGTTTTATGAGAGGTTTACTCCTTCCAGATATAGAGGGTGTGGATACTGTAGAGGAGCAACTTCGCATTGCTAAACTAAAGGCAGGAATAGCCCCCTATGATAATGATATTGATATCCATAAATTTAAAGTGACCAGATATTACTGAAGTTTTATGCAAATTCAAAATCTATTATATCAATGCTAAATTTGCTTTTATATACTGAAAAAAGAATGTCAAATAATTCCTTGTAGATTCTGTTGTATAGATCTTCTATCTCTGTAAAATTTCCTTCAAGCAATGATTTAAGTGTAATCCATGTTTCTTTTTCTATTTTTTCTGATGATTGAGATACACAATTTTTACACACAAAACCCACTTCTTTTTTATCAAAAAGGATAGGCGGCTCGAGTTTAGTTCCACATTTTATACATTTCTCTACAGGGAACAGAATCCCCTCAAGGACCAGGAGTTGTAAAAGGAAATAATAGTAATACTCTTTTAAACTATTTGTATTTTTTATGGCTTTTAGAACTGAAACAAGGAGCTGGAATATCTTCTCTGAGTCGCTGTTCTGTGTTTGAGTTTTGTCTATCAATTTCAATATTTCCATTGCGATAAAAGACTTCTCTACATCTCTTTTTATATTGATAAATGTATCTATAACTTTACTCTCTGTAATGTAAAAATAATCTCCTCTTTTATAAAGGTTTGTTTTAATAAGATTCATAGTCTCAAGGAGACTACCCCATCTACTATTAATCTTCAATCCACCTTTAGCCTTTGCAAGAATCTTACCTAAGTCTTTAGAAAACAATACTACAAAGAGATCTTTCTCTTTATATGGTAGTTTCTTGAGTATCACACACTCTGTTTTGATGTTGTTGTTCAATCTTCCATTATCCTAACTGACGAAGATGCGCCTATTCTGTTTGCTCCTGCATTTATCATTTCAACTGCTTTTTCAAATGTTCTTATCCCCCCAGCTGCCTTAACTCCAACATTATCACCGACAATCGCTTTCATAAGCTTAACATCTTCTACTGTGGCTCCTCCTTGTTTTGAGAAACCTGTGGAGGTTTTAACAAAATCAGCGCCAGCTGCTTTTGAGATGCTACAAGCAATTATTTTCTCCTCGTATGTCAAAACTGGAGCTTCTATTATAACCTTGAGAACTTTTTCTTTCGCTACAGACTTTATTGCTCTGATTTCATCATATATATAAGCATAATCCTTTGATTTTAAAGCTCCTATATTTATGACCATATCTACTTCATCAGCTCCATTTAGTATAGCATCTTTAGTTTCATACACCTTTGTGTTTATTGAGTCTGCTCCAAGAGGAAATCCTATGACAGTAGCAACTTTTATGTCGGTGTCTTTTAAAAATTCTTTTGCCATCTTTACAAAAGATGGATTTATACATACAGCATAAAAATGGTATTTTTTGGCTTCCTCACACAACTTTTTTATATCATTGTAGGTAGCCTCTGGTTTTAACAATGTGTGATCTATAAATCTAGCAACCTCCTCTCTTGTCATTTTTAAGACCCCTTTACCTCATTGAATATCTCTATTATTTTTGAGAATGAATCTGCCTTTAGTGAAGCTCCACCTACCAGAAATCCATCTATCTCTTCCTCTTCTGCCAGTTCTTCTGCATTTTCAGGCTTAACACTTCCTCCGTAAACAATCCTTACCTCATCCATAAAATCTTTAGATGCATATTTTCCTATTAGTTCTCTTATAAATCTGTGCATCTCTCCAGCTTCTTTTGGTGAGGCATTGGCTCCTGTACCTATTGCCCAAACAGGTTCATAGGCAATCACAATATCTTTTAATGAACTCAATGGGATTTTTTTCAGATCAGATTTAAATTGTTTCTCTATAACTTCCTTTTCCAGTCCCTTTTTTCTCTCTTCTAATGTCTCTCCCACACAGAGTACAGGGTTTAACCCATGTTTTATTGCAGATATAATTTTTTTGTTTACCGTCTCATCGCTTTCTCCAAAATACTTTCTTCTCTCAGAATGTCCTATTATTACATAACTTACCCCAGCGTCTTTAAGCATTTTTGGAGAAATTTCACCTGTGTATGCTCCGAACTCCTCCCAGTGCATATTCTGAGCACCAAGATGAATATGAGGAAGATCAATCAGTTCTTTTATTGAGTAAAGCAAGGTGAATGGAGGAAAAATAACGATATCACTTCCTCTTAAGAGTGCTACCGATTCACTCAGTTTCTCCACAGTTTCGACACCGTCTTTTAAAGTTTTGTGCATCTTCCAGTTACCACCAATCCAGCCTTTACGCATCTAATTACCTCCTGATTTTAATAAGTCTTTAGGTCCAAAAGGATATGGGAATAATTCATCAAGAGTCTTAACTTCATATCTATCTTTATTTGCCGAGATTATCTTCATATCTGGAGAGAATTCATACATTACCTGCCTGCATAATGCGCAGGGAAAAGCCAAAATCTCTGTTTCAACATACACAGCTATAGCCTCAAACTTTCTTTCTCCTTCAGAAACTGCTTTAAACATTGCTACTCTCTCTGCGCACACAGTTGCTCCATAGCTTGCATTCTCCACATTACACCCAGTATATATTTTACCAGACTTCGTAAGAAGTGCAGCTCCGACTTTAAAGTTTGAATATGGAGCATACGCTAATTTTCTTACTTCCTTAGCCTTTTTTATCAGTAATTCTATTATCTCCTTTTTCATCCCTTCTTCCTTTTTCTATTTTTATTTTCACTATTCTATTACCTCTAACATCTATAGCAGTAAATCTAAGTGAATTATAAGAAACACTCTCTCCTTTCTGAGGTATATGACCTATGAGATCAAGGAAAAGACCACTCAGAGTCTCATATTCCTCTTTGGGTAGTTTTTCATTTATAACTTTTTCCACATCTTCAATAGGTATCTTTGCATCGAAGACAAAAATATTTGGTCCTATCTTTCTATAAGGCACTTCTTCTATATCGTACTCATCTTGAATTTCACCTACAATCTCTTCTACAATATCTTCCATAGTAACCAGACCTTCCACTCCTCCAAATTCATCTATTACTATAACCATCTGTATTTTCTTTTTTCTCATTTCTCTAAAAAGTTCTCCAATTTTTTTAGTATCGGGAACAAAAGTAGGTTTATGGAGATGCTCTCTAATTCCGTTATCACCTTTAAGAACAAGCTTAAGAAAGTCTTTCACGTGAAGGATCCCAACAATATTATCAATAGAACCATTGTATATTGGTATCCTTGAGTAGCCTGTTTTTGCAAAACACTCTGCAATCTCCTCTTTGCTTGCATTAAGTGGTAAGACAACCATATCTACTCTTGGAGTCATAACTTCATATACAGGTTTATCCTGAAGCTCAAACACGCCCTCTATCATTTCCTTCTCATATTCATCAATAGTTCCTTTTTCTCTACTTAAAGAAAGTAGAATTCTAAACTCTTCTTCTCCAACAGTAACACTTTTCTTCAATTTTTTTCCAAAAATTCTCATAATACCATCATTTATCTTGCTGAGAATAAAAGAGAAGGGATAAAATATGTAAGAAAAGAAACTATACAATGGATAGAGCTTTATCGATAGAGACTCTGGATAGTAAGAAGCAAGTGTTTTTGGAATCATCTCTCCAAAAAGAACAATAATTAATGTCATTATCAAGGAGGAATATAGATAACCTCGTTCTTTAAACAACCTTATAAATAGAACTGTTGATAAAGAAGCAGCAAATATGTTGACGAAATTATTGCCAACGATTATAGTACTTATAAGTTTTTCTGGTTTATCCCTTAATTTTAAAATTTTTTTTGCTTTCTCGTTACCCTCATCCATTAATTTTCTCAACCTTATCTCCGAACTCCCTATAAAGGCAACTTCAGATGCAGAGAAAATAGATGAGAGTAACACTAAAAGTAAAATTTCAATTCCAGATAAAAGTGTACTCGAGCCGTCCAAACCTTTCACCTCTCTTTTCTTTCATTCTTAATTATATCATCATTTCTCATTATTGCAGGGATAATTATTATTATGAGGGAAATAGCAATTAATGAAAGTGTAAGTTTGTGGATGTGGGGAAGGAAAACAACCAATCCTACTATAACTGAGAATACAGCAGACAGTAGGACTTCAGCAGCAGAAATTTCCTTTGAATTTTTAATCCAGAGATCCTTACCTTTAGTTATTCTATCTCCTAATATCTCGATTGAGGTATTTATAAGCTCAGATATCAGAACAAAGACTATGGAGAGAATTACAAAAAGCATATGCTCAGGTGGAATTTTGAATTTAATAGAGAAATATATAGCAAGGATAGCAAACGATACCTGTATTCTAAAGTTCCTTTGACTTTTATATGTTATCCATAATCCTCTAAAAGCAGATAGAAAACTCTGAAGTATATTACGATTCATTCTTTACCTTCTCCAGATAGTAATCTTCCTTTTTTCTCATCATTTCTCTCTCTTTTTCTTTCATATGGTCATATCCCAGTAGATGAAGCAATCCATGGATATATAGCTTCAAGAAGCTCTCTTTTTTAACTTCTACGTGATATTTGGATATTATAATCTCTCCAAAAAGTAATGGCTGAGCTTCATATAAGAAGGAAAGCACATTAGTAGATCTATCCAGGTTTCTATACTTTTTGTTCAACTTTCTTAAAAGCTCTTTCTCAGCATACACCAGAGATATTAAATAATCTGAAATTCCTTCCTCTTTCATTATATTTTTTGTGAGCCCTCTTAGTTTAGCCTTCTTTACCGGTATCTTTCCCTCTCTCTCTAAAATTTCCACCTTTTTCATTGTAGCTTATCCTTTCATGATATACAGACATGAGGACCTTAACAAATGCCTCTTTTATTTTGTTAATTTCTTTAAAAGAAAGATCTGAATTTTCCAGCTGACCATCTTCTATCTTTGTTTTTATTATACTATCAACGAGGTCCACAAAGTCTTCTTTCTTTTCAAGTTTCTCACTTCTTGCAGTTGCTTCTATGGAATCAGCAAGCATTATAATTCCTGAAACTTTAGATGAAGGAAGAGGTCCTGGATATCTAAATGTATCCTTTCGAACATCTGGATCTAACTCTTTAGCTTTTCTATAAAAATATGTAACCAGTGTAGTTCCATGATGTTCAGCTATAATATCTGTTATTTCCTTGGGAAGTTTGTATTTTTTGGCTATATCCACTCCATCTTTTACGTGTGAGATTATAATTAGAGCTGAAAGAGATGGTGATATTGAATCGTGGGGATTAATACCAGGAGATTGGTTCTCTATAAAAAACTGTGGTCTCAACATTTTTCCTATATCATGGTAATAGGCTCCGACTTTTGCAAGGAGAGCATTCTCACCAATAGCATCTGCTGCAACCTGAGCAAGGGTGCTTACGTTTATAGAATGCTGATAACTTCCAGGTGCTTTAAGGATGAATTCGTTTAGAAGTGGATTGTTTATATTGAGAAGCTCTACTAAACCCAAAGGAGTTGATATTGACAGGAGTCTTTCAATATGAGGAACAAGTCCAGCAAGTACTATTGATGAAAATGTTCCATTTATAAATAGTATTATTGAATTTAAAATGATGCCCTCTGTGTTTTTCATGAGTATTGAAAAGAGTATAAGAAAAATAGAAGATATGGCTCCTATACCCAGTCCTATCTTTAAGAAATCCCCCATATTTTTTATTCTCTTTACCTGCATTGATAGAAAAAGCGATACAAGTAGAAACAGGGTAAGAAAGATTATCTGCTCAGGGAAGAAAAGAATATAGAAGAAATAGGCAGTTAGTATAAATAACGTAGAAGCTGAAAAGCTAAAGAATAAGAAAGAAAGCATGGCGAAGAATGGCAAAGGAATTAGATAGGGATCAGGTACGAACCTTCCAGCAACAAGAGCAAGAGTGAGTATAACTATAAGAAAATATAATTCTTTCTGGGAAATTTTTATGTTTGAGTTCACAAATATGAAGAAAAGTAAGGAGAGTAGAAAAGCTATGATGATAGAGTATAGTATTTTCGGGATATCCTTAATTGTGAATAATAGACCATATTTCTTTAAAAGTTCTATTTCTTTATCACCAATTGTTGTTCCTTTTTCAAATATTATTTCCCCCTTCTCTATTTTAATAATTACAGGTTTCACACTTTTCTTTGCTTCCTCTCTTCTTTTTTCGGTAAGCTCAGTATTAATTTTTAGATTGACCTTTATAAAAGGTTTTATTGTAGCAACTATGTGGTATTTTTCTATCTCATTTATTTTCTGGCTTGAAAGAAAATTCTCAATTTTTGTATCTATATTTGAAAGATCTTCTTCCTTTATACCAGAGCGAAGAAGGTAAGATAAAAGTGTGATAGAGGTAGATTTTATTTTATTAAACTCCTCTTCACTAATTTTTGAGAAATATGTAAGATACTCTTTGGAAAAAGTTATCCCGAGATCTTTAAATATTTCTTCCTGTGCTCCTTTGTCTCCATCTCTCCATTTTTTTAAATACTTGAAGAGAGACTCCAGGTTATTAATAGCATTTTTCTCGACATCTGGGTCATACTCGTAAAGTACTGGAACACTTTCTTCAGCTTTCTTTATTAACTCTTCTGTCTTTTCTTTATCAATGATTTCTATTTCTGCAGGGGATCTCAAGTCTCTTTTTAGAGTAACTCCCTTCTTTATGAAAACAAAAGGAGGAATAAAGGAGTATATGAGAAAAGAGGAGAAGATCAAGAAAAGAATTAAAAGAGGAATAATCTCCTTAAAGGTGAGTCTTATTTTAAGATTTGTTCTTCTTTTCCTCAATTTTTTCATAGGCTTCCACTATTTTCTGAACAAGGGAGTGTCTAACTATATCTTCTTTCTCGAGCTTGACTATTCCCACTCCTTCAATTTCAGACAGTATGTTTATTGCCGTTATAAGACCTGAATCTCTTGGATTGGGAATGTCCATCTGTGTTATGTCTCCCGTTATGACAACCTTTGAGTTGAAACCAAGTCTTGTTAAGAACATTTTCATCTGAGAATTAGTTGTGTTTTGACCCTCATCCAGTATAATAAATGAATCATTTAACGTTCTTCCCCTCATGTATGCAAGTGGTGCAATTTCTATTATGTTATTTTCTATAAGCCTGTTCACTCTTTCTACACTCATAAAATCGTATAGGGCATCATAAAGAGGTCTGAAATGAGGATCAACTTTTTCAAGAAATGTGCCAGGAAGAAACCCAAGTTTTTCTCCTGCCTCTACAACTGGTTTTGTTAGTATTATCCTATCCACTCTCTTCTCGAGAAAATACGACAGTGCTGATGCTACAGCAAGGTATGTTTTCCCACTGCCTGCTGGTCCGATACAGAATACCATGTCCTTCTTTCTTATTAATTCTATATATTTTCTTTGACCAGGGGTTTTAGGTTTTATCCTCTTTCCTTTTGGAGAGATAAGGATAATTTCAGAGAATGTTCCTCTAAGTTTGTTGTATTCTCCCTGTTTTATATATTGTACGGCAGTTCTTATCTCCTCTTTGGTTAATAATATATCCTTCCTTCGTTTAAGTTCCACAAGATCCTTCAGGAATATCTCAAGATCGGGAGGGAATGAATTGGAAGAGTAAATAATCAAAAATTCTCCTGTGAATTTTATCTTTACACCGAACTCTCTGTCCAGTTCCTGTAAGAGATTATGATAATAACCAGAAAAAGAAACTGCCTCTTCTCCGCTTCTAAATGCTATTCTGGCTCTCTCTCTCAAATCAGAGGTTTCTATACTCTGTCACCTCCTCTTTTTCGCTTTTTTCTTTCTTCTTTCCACTGAAGGAGGAACATAAAATTCTCTCTTCTTTATCTCGCTAAGTATACCCTCTCTTTCGCATTCCTTTTTAAATCTCTTTATTAAGCTATCGAGGTCCTCTCCTTCTCTTCTTTCAACTGCAGGCATTCTGAATTCTCACCTCCTTTCTCTATTGGGGAGTAAGAAAATTCTTTCTCTATCTTTCCATATACTACACCATTTTTAATGTTTTGTAAATACGCTATGTAGAATTGATTTACCTTAGACGGTTTATCTAATATTACTCTTATATAATTCTCAGTGTATCCAGATTTTATCTTCTCATTTAGCACAATTAATCTTTTTCCAAGAAACTTACCGATTTCGTCTTTTACAACCTCTTTTACAACTTCATTCAGCTTTCTTTCTCTCTCTTTGATAATATCCTTTGGAATTTCATTTTTAAAATTTGCTGCAAGGGTTTTCTCTCTTTTCGAGTATGGAAATATGTGAACCCTGACAAAGCCAGCTTCTTTTACAGCCTTCAGGGTAGATTTAAAATCCTCTTCTTCTTCACCTGGAAATCCAACTATTATGTCTGTTGTAACTGAAGCATTCTTAACTTTCTTCTTAAATGTTTCCACTTTCTTTAAAAACTCAGCTATTGTGTATTTTCTTCTCATCAGTTTCAGTATTTTATCACTACCACTTTGGAGTGACAGATGGAGATGTGGACATACTTTCTCTTCTTCCATAACCTCTATTAATGAATTATCAACAAATTCTGGATTTATGGAAGAGATTCTGATTCTAAAGTTAAAAGGAATTTTTAAAATCTCTCTTATAAGTGAAACAAGGTTTTTATTCTCTCCATAACCATAAAGTCCTATTTGTGTTCCTGTAAGAACTATTTCTCTATATCCATTGGATATAAGGTTTCTTACTTCCCTTACTATATCTTCAGTCTTCCTTGATCTTACCTTTCCTCTGAGATATGCCACTATACAATAAGAGCAGAATCTATTACATCCTTCCTGAACTTTTACAAAAGCCCTTGTTCTTCCATAAAAGCCTGTGATGGTTTCTGTATGATTAGAAACAATTTCTTTTTCTCCCAGAAGAGAGAGAATAATATCTCTGAGATTCCTCTCTTCATCCAATGTTAGATATGTTATTTTACTATCATAGTGCTTTGTTTTTTCTGGAAGACATCCTGTAACAACAACCTTCCCTTTTGAAGAAAATTTTCTAATGAGTTTTCTACTTTCCCTTTCAGCCTTTTCTGTCACAACGCATGTATTTATAACAAAGATGTCTGCCTCGTCTACTTTTCTGGTAACTTCAAATCTTTCATCAAGCAGTAGATTTTCTATCATAAGCTGTGTATCATACTGATTTACTTTGCAACCAAGTGTGTGAAAATAAACCTTAATTTTCTTCAACCCAGATCACCACTTTTAAAGAATATAAGTGAAGAGATAACTACAGGAGCAACTTCTGCCCTTAATATTCTATTACCAAGTCCAATAGTAACAAATCCATGTTCTTTTGCCATTTCAACCTCTTTTTGACTCCAGCCGCCCTCATTTCCAATAAGAGCAATAACACTTCCCTCTACCTTCATGTCTTTTAAAAATTTTTCTCTCTCAAGTTCCCAAAAAAGGAGTTTATTTTTGAATCTATCTGAATTTTCTATGATAAAGTCTTCAAAGCTTGAAACTTCATGAACTTCTGGAATTATATCTCTCTTTGAGAGCATAGCCTCTTCTTTAGCTATTCTTCTCCACCTATCAATTTTCTCTTTTCTCACTTTAACAATAGTTCTCTCAGAGATTATGGGGAAGAATTCTATCACTCCTAATTCTGTACATGTTTTAATTACCTCTTCAAATTTCCTTCCCTTAGGTAGTGATTGGGCAATAGAGAGAGGAAGGTTTGGTTCAAACCTTATTTTTACTTTTTCTTTTAACTTTACAAGAACTTCATTATCTTTAAATTTCCATATTTCTCCTTTAAACCTTTCCCCTCTTCCAACTACTACAAAAATTTCTTCCCCGGTTTTTAGTCTAAGAACTCTTATTATATGATGGGCATCTTCTCCTGTTATTCTAACAACATCTCCCTTTTTTGAGAATACAAAGAACTGATGCACTATATTTGCTCCAATGCTTTTTTTATCCTTTTTGCATATCTTTCAAGTAATCTGAACAGTCTTTCAAAATCTATTCTCTTGGGTGTAAAAAATCCTATTCCACCTTCCACATATTCGTCTTTTATATACGGTAGATTTATAAGTACAGTTTTTTCAAATGTAAGCTCAGGTGCTTCCTCTCCCAGGAGAACAAGGAGTCTCTTAAATTCTGAAAGGAAGTTTATAAGGGAGTTCGTCTTGTCTCTATCCTCCATAAAGGAAACAAAGGTATCTATGTCTTTGGAGAGTTTTACTTCTTCATAGTTTAAAATATTTCTAATTCCTTTTATATACATTTCTCCAAGTTCCTTCCTCTTTCTTCTCTCATCAATAACCTTTCTTATTTCGGAAATGAGTACTGGATAGATTCTTTTCCACTTCTCAATAAACTCATCATTTGAGGAATCTAACCATTTTAAAACATATTTTTTAATCTCTGCAAGTATATCCTCCTCAATCTCGTCATCAGAGTTTATTATATGTTCTTCTACCTTATCTTCTCCTATTATTATAAAGAGAATTTTTCTCTTGGAGCATTGGATAAGGTGAACATTTTTTATTTTCTCATTCGTTGGCACCGTATAGAAGAAAAATGAAATTGCATTTGTAAGTTTTGAAAGGTGTGTTAAGAACGCATCTATGGAGAGTTCTTTATCAAGGAGCATTAGATCTGTTATATCCCTATCTATTTTTAAAGAGGAAGCCATTTTCATTCTTTCAACCACCTTGTTTATATAAAATTTTAAAGCTTTATTTGTTGGTATCCTTCCAGAGGATGGGTGTAGTTGATTCAAATATCCCTCTTCTTCCAATGAGGAGAAGTAATTTCTTACTGTGGCTGGAGATATATCAAGTGAATACTTGGTAACCAGGGTCTTCGACCCAACAGGTTGTCCTGTTTCAAGATATTCCTTAACAAGGAGAAACAGGATGTTTTCTTTCTTCTCTTTGTATCCTCTCATCAATTACTGTCTCTTATACACATCTCCGAGCCCACGAGACTAGGCATGATCTCGTATGCCGTCTTCTGCTTGAA
>CBFDTJ010000044.1:0-12267 GCA_965612865.1 uncultured bacterium | reverse complement strand
GGAGATAAAGATTGAAAGACTTGACAGGGATAATTAATGTTTACAAACCTCCCGGGATAACCTCCTTTGCCTTACTGTCTTTTGTAAAGAAGGTAATAGGGGTAAAGAAAGCCGGTCATGGAGGTATCATAGATTTTATGGCCCAAGGTGTGTTACCTCTTCTTATAGGTGAAGCTACAAAACTTACATCTCTTCTGCTTCTATTACCAAAAGAATATGAGGGCGAGATAACACTTGGTATGGAAACTGACACTCATGATATATGGGGGAAGCTAACCAGTGATAAAGATGCAAGTCATATAACTTTAAAAGATGTAGAGGCTTTAAAGGAAAAGTTTGTAGGAAAGATAAAACAAATTCCCCCAAAATTCTCGGCAAAAAGAGTGGATGGGAAAAGAGCTTATGAACTTGCAAAAAGAGGCGAAGAGGTTCAATTAAAGGAAAGGGAAGTTGAAATATTTCAGTTCGATATCTTAAATTTTAGGAGCGGCAAACATCCCAAATTTGATTTTAGAATTCTATGTTCCTCTGGAACATATATGAGGAGCGTTGCAAGAGACATAGGGAGGAAATTGAAAGTTGGTGGAACCCTTTCTTATCTTGTAAGAACTGCTGTTGGGAAACTTGAGCTAAAAGATAGCCTTCACCTTGACGACATTATAAACTACACTAAGGCTGGCAACTTTAATGAGATGCTAATGAGTATAGAAGATTTTCTTGATTTTATACCTCGGGTTGCTCTTCCAAAACGCAAATTATTTCTGTTTAAGACAGGCAACCAGATTAGATTCGATCACCCCTACTTGAGAGGAGGATATGTACTGGTGTTAAATTCCAGGGGAAAAGCTGTAGGGATAGGGAAATTTTTTGAGGGGGTGGGAGAGTTAAAACCTGTAAGAATATTTAATATACCATGAGGGTTTTCCATAATTTACCTGAACTTCATGATGTAAATCTATCTATTGGAAGCTTTGATGCCATTCATATTGGTCACATTAAGCTTATAAAGAAGCTATTGGATTTTGAAGGAAAAAGAGTTATTCTTTCCTTTTTTCCACCACCATTTATATACTTTAATAGAGAGAAGGGCGTAACCTTTCTACCTCATGAAAAAGAGTTGATACTTAAAAATTTAAACATTGATGCAGTTGTGTTTTTACCATTTGACAGAGCTATATCTTTATTAAAACCTGAGGAATTTGTTAATTTCCTTTTAAGTAAGATCAGGTTAAAGACAGTAGTTGTTGGCAGAAACTTCAGATTTGGATACAAAAGAAAAGGAAATGTGGAGTTGCTCTCGAATCTTGGTGAAAGATTTGGATTTCATGTGATAAGTGTTACGGAGGAGAGAAGAGAAAATGAAAAAATAAGTAGCAGTAAAATAAGAGAACTTATTAGAAGGGGAGAAATTGAAACTGCAAATAGATTTTTATTCTATCCATATTTTATACTAGGGAGGATTATTAAAAAGACTTTGAAAGTAAAAGGGTTAAAATTGCTACCATCTTCCGGGGTCTATAGGGTAAAAATAGAGAAAAGAGAGTTTACTGCATATGTTAAGAGTGGAGAGATTCATATTCCCGACTATTCAGATGAGGGTGAGAGAGAAGTCAAATTCATGAAGAAAATTTAATTTCTCTTGGGTATAAAAGCAAATTATTGTATAATTTTCAAAAGAAACTGATTAAGGAGGAATTCTAATGGATCTGAAGTCTGTTTATGCACCTCACGAAATTGAAAAGGAAATCTATGAATTCTGGTTAAGGGAGGATCTCTTTCATGCAAATGTAGATGATTCCCGTAAACCTTACACCATTGTTATGCCTCCGCCGAATGTTACCGGGTCTCTTCATCTTGGGCATGCTTTTGATTCTACTATTCAAGACATAATGATAAGATTTAAAAAAATGAAGGGTTTTGAAACTCTCTGGCTTCCTGGAGTTGACCATGCCGGTATAGCAACCCAACTTATGGTTGAGAGAGAATTGATTAAAGAAGGACTTAGCAAAGATGAACTTGGAAGAGAGAAATTTCTTAAAAAGGTGTGGGAGTGGAAAGAGAAATATGGTGATAGAATTGTAAATCAGCAGAAAAGACTTGGTATAGCAGCTGATTGGAAAAGGCATAGATTTACCATGGATGAATCTTATCAAAAGGCTGTCCTTGAAGCCTTCGTGAAGTTATATAATGACGGAAAAATATATAGAGGGGAGTATATGATAAACTGGTGTCCAAAATGTCATACTGCCCTTTCTGATCTTGAAGTTGAATATAAAGAGGAGAAGGCAAAACTCTACTATATAAAGTATCCTTTTGAAGATGGAGAGGGTGGCATTGTAGTTGCGACAACGAGACCTGAAACAATGCTTGGAGATACCGCTGTTGCTGTGAATCCAGAGGATGAAAGGTTCAAAGATTATGTTGGAAAAATTGTTATACTTCCGCTAGTTGGAAGAAAAATACCTATAATTGCTGATAAAAAGGTTGATATGGATTTTGGAACAGGTGCTGTTAAGGTGACACCTGCACATGATCCCAATGATTTCGAGATGGGTGAAAGACACAACCTTCCAAAAATAAACATTTTTACTTTGGATGCTATTATAAACGAAAATGGCGGTAAATTTATGGGACTTACAAGGGAAGAAGCGAGAGAAAAGATAGTTGAGGAATTGAGAGAAGAGGGATACCTTGTAAAAGTAGAAGATTATGTTCACTCTATAGGTGTCCATGATAGATGTAAAACTGCTATTGAGCCAATAATTTCAAAGCAGTGGTTTATAAAGATGAAACCTCTCGCTGAGGAAGGTTTAAAAGCTGTAAGAGAGGGAAAAATAAAGATAATACCCGAAAGGTGGATAAAAGTCTATGAAGACTGGCTTACAAATATAAGAGATTGGTGCATATCAAGACAGATATGGTGGGGACACAGAATACCTATATATTACTGCAAAGAGTGTGGCGAAGTTACAGCATCTATTGAAGAGATAGATAAATGTCCAAAGTGTGGAGGAGAAGTTGAAAGGGATCCGGATGTTCTTGACACATGGTTTTCTTCTGGGCTCTGGCCTTTTGCCACTCTTGGCTGGCCTGAAAATACCGGGGATCTTAAATACTTCTATCCAACATCTCTTCTTGTTACAGGTTATGACATACTCTTCTTCTGGGTGGCAAGAATGATTATGTTTGGAATGTATTTTATGAAAGAGGAACCGTTTAAACATGTATATCTACATGGACTTATAAGAGATGAGAAGGGAAAGAAGATGAGTAAAACCCTCGGGAATGTTATAGATCCACTGGAACTTTTAGATAAATATGGAGCAGATGCTACAAGGTATACCTTTGCCCTTCTTTCCACAGTGGGCGGTCAGGATATAAATTTCTCTGAAGGAAGAGTGAAATTTGCAAGAAACTTCATGAACAAGATATGGAATGCAGGGAGATTTGTTATAAACACACTTAAAGATTTTGACCCAGATACGATTACATCACCTGAATTTAAAAGAGAGGATATATGGATTCTAACACGACTTTCCAAAATAAGCGAGAAGGCAAATGAACTTATAGAAAATTATGAATTTGGCGAAATATCCAATTCTCTCTATGAATTTTTCTGGCATGAATTCTGCGATTGGTATATTGAGATTTCAAAATTAAGAAATGATTCAACAGCAAAATGGGTTCTCTTTACTGTGTTTTCCAATTCTCTTAAGCTTTTACATCCTTTCATTCCCTTTATAACAGAGAAATTATTTAAACTTCTTCCGGTTAAAGAGAAAAGCATCATGGTTTCTTCATATCCAGAAGCAAATAACTTTATTAGAGATGAAAATATTGAGGATGAATTTAATGAATTCATGGAGATAACAAGAAGCATAAGAAATTTAAAGAGCATACTTAATATTCCTGTTAGGAAGAAAGAAAAAGTTTTTATAAAGTTCTCTAACAAAAAGCTTGAATATTGGAAAAAATATATTGAATATCTATCTGCCTCTGAAATAATCCCAGAGGAGATGAGCAATTTAAAAAGGATAAGCGATGCTGTACTCGGGAATGAGGTATACCTATATTTAAATGAAGATTTTCCAATCGAAGAGAGCATAAAAAATCTAAAGAAAAATATAGAAAAACTTGAGAAAGAAATAAATACTTTAACCTCAAGGCTGTCGAATTCTCATTTCAGGGATAAAGCCCCAAGGAATGTGGTGAAAGAAAGTGAATCAAAATTAAAAGAGGATGTTAACACTTTGAAACTACTCAAAAAACATCTTGGAGAGCTTGAGGGTTAATGTTTTCTTATGTAGAAGCTCTGGATTTTCTTGGTGCAAGAAAGAGAAGAACCATAAAACCGGGGCTTGACAGGATAAAACTTCTTCTTGAAATTCTTGGAAATCCAGAGAAGGGAAAGAGGGTTATTCATGTTGCAGGAACAAAGGGTAAAGGATCCACATGTGTCTTTATATCCCGCTTACTTTCACATCATGGATATAAAGTTGGACTTTTTTTGTCTCCCCATCTTCAATGCTTTAGAGAGAGAATATCCATAAATGGTAGTTTCATACCTGCAGGGGAGTTTGGAGAATACATATGGGATATTAAAAATATATATGAGAAGAAAGAGGAATTTAACGAAATTGGTGAACCTACCCTATTTGAGATTTTAACAGCTATTTCTTTTCACTATTTCCACAAAAATAATGTGGATTTTGTTGTTCTTGAGACAGGTCTTGGGGGAAGACTTGATGCAACAAATGTAGTGCTTAATCCATTGACCTCTATTATAACTCCCATAGGTCTTGACCACATGAATATTCTCGGAGATACCATAGAAAAAATCTCCTTTGAAAAAGCTGGAATAATAAAGAAGAAAAGACCAGTTATTCTCTCAAAGCAGGAGAAAAAAGCGCTCAAAGTGATTATAGATAAAGGGAGAGAGTGTGATTCAAAAATATATATGGAGGGAAGAGATTTCTCAAGTAAAATACTCAAGATGGATAAAAGTGGAACTATATTTACATACAAATCTCAGAAAAATTTTTTTGACAATTTAAAGATAAAGATGCTTGGTGAGTATCAGGTGATGAACAGCTCTCTTGCAATAAAAACCCTGGAGGTTCTTGAAGATTCAGATTTAATAAAGATAAGTGAAAGTAAAATCAGAGAAGCTTTAGAGGATGCATTTATCCCTGGAAGAGGAGAAATAATTAATGAAGGTGGAAGAACCTACCTTCTTGATGGGGCTCATAACGAAATTTCAATGAGAGAAGTTAAAAAATTTTTACAACAATACTTTGGTTGTGGTAAAATAAATTTGATTTTTGGAATTTTAAAGGACAAGAACATTGAAAGAGTGCTGGAGATGATACTTCCTTGTGCAGAAAAAGTTATTTTTACAGCACCAAGTGGGGTAAGGGAGAGGAGAACTCCTCCAGATTATCTATTAAATCTTGCAAAGAGGATGTTTCCTTTTAAAGAGATGAGAGCTTCAAAAAATGTAATTGAAGCTTTCAGGATAGCAGATGGGTTTTTTTCAGTTGAACCAGTGGTTATAACTGGGTCTTTTTATATTGTAGGAGAAGCAAGGTCTATACTTAAAAGATACTACTTTACTTAAAGGAGGTTAATGTGGGAAACGAAATTACTGGGGATATCTTCTCTTCTCTTGGGAGGCTTTCGGCTCTCTTTTATATTTCTTTTACCATTCTCGTGATTCTTATCGCTTATTGGACCTATCAAGACGCAAGAAAGAGAGGTTTTGGTCCATATTTCTGGCTTATTCTAATAATAATAACAGGCATTGTTTTTCCATATGCCTACTATTTAATAAGAAGAGCCAACTGGGTCTTTCTTTCTATTTCAATTCCATCTGGTGGTATAATCCCCTGGCTTATTTATCTTCTTGTGAGACCACCCTGGACGAAGGAAGAGCTTGAAATAGAAAATCTAGAAAGGGAGGCTCTTAATCTAGAAAGAGAGTACTGGGCGTACCTCCTTTCAAAAGAAAGATTGAAGTGTCCAAACTGTGGAGCTCCCATTAAAGAAAATTGGCTTGTATGTCCCTATTGCCATACAAGATTAAAAAAAGAGTGTGTTTACTGTGGTAAACCTCTTGAATTAGACTGGGATATTTGTCCTTACTGCGGCCATGAACAACTAAAGGAGGAAAAACCGAAATGAGGATTTTAACCTTTAGGAAAGGAGGTGTTCACCCTCCAGAGAGTAAATTTACAAAGGATAAACGAATTGAAACTATGGAGGAGGTAGAAGAAGTTCTTGTTCCTTTACATCAGCATACAGGAGCACCAGCTCAACCGCTTGTAAAACCAAAGGATACGGTTAAGAAGGGCCAAAAAATTGGTGATAGTGATGCAAAAGTTACTTCTCCTGTTCATTCTCCAATTTCTGGAGAGGTTGTGAAGTTGGTTGAAACTACTCTTCCCAATAGTAGAAAATCTGTGGCTGTGCTTATTAAAAACGATCACGAAGAAATATGGGATGACAGTGTTAAACCTCGTAACGATGTTGATTCACTTTCGAGAGAAGACCTCCTTAAAATAATTAGAGAGGCTGGAATTGTGGGATTGGGAGGTGCTGCTTTTCCCACACACATAAAACTTATGCCTCCGCCTAACTTCCCTGTGGATACTCTTATTATAAACGGTGCAGAATGTGAACCATATCTTACAGGAGACTACAGGTTAATGCTTGAAGAAGGAGAAAGTGTAATTAAAGGGGTAGAGATCCTTACAAGGATTCTTGGTGTTAAGAAAACTTTTATAGGTGTTGAAGAAAATAAATCTGACGCTGCTGTCTCTCTTGATAAAATTGTCCACAGTATGGGGCTTGATAAAGATATAGAAGTGGTTCTCCTCAGAACGAAATACCCACAAGGTTCAGAAAAACATCTCATTAAGGCTATAACTGGTAGAGAAGTTCCCTCAGGAGGCTTACCCTTCCATGTTGGTTGCATAGTTCAGAATGTTGGAACAACTTATGCCATAAAGAGGGCTGTATACGATGGCGTTCCCCTGATTGAGAGAGTTATTACTGTTTCTGGTTCTGGTGTTATGGAACCAAAGAATTTAAAGGTCAGGATAGGAACCATTGCATCACATGTAATAGAATTTTGTGGTGGAGCCCGGGAGAATATAAAAAAGATAATATTTGGTGGTCCAATGATGGGTTTTTCTGCTTACACTCTTGATTTACCAGTTATAAAAGGAACGTCTGGAATACTTTTATTCACAGATCAGGAATTAATAGAATACGAAGAGTACCCCTGTATAAGATGTGGGAGATGTGTCGATGCTTGCCCTATGGGTCTAATGCCGCTTTTTATAGATGGATATTCAAGAATGGGAGATTTTGATAAAGCAGAGGAGTTTAGAGCTCTTGATTGTATTGAATGTGGAAGTTGCGCCTATGTATGTCCTTCCAAGAGACACCTTGTTCAGTCCATAAGAATGGCAAAAACGGAAATCATCAAGAAGAGAAAGGCGGTGAGAAAATGAAGGATAATAAAAAGGAAGAAACCAGGAAATTGAAAGTTATAGTCTCATCCTCCCCTCATATAAAAGATCCTTTAACTACACACGCAATAATGCGTCTTGTTTTTATTGCTCTCCTTCCTGCTGCTATTTGGGGAGTATATGAATTTGGTCTGTATGCCGGGCTTATACTCGTAACAAGCATTGTTACTGCAATTTTATCTGAATATTTATTTGAAATCCTGACAAAGAAAGAGATCACAATATCTGACGGAAGCGCTGCTTTAACGGGATTGTTGTTTGGCATGATAATTTCTCCAACAACTCCTTTATGGATGGTTATTATAGGATCCTCCTCAGCTATTATAATTGCAAAGCAATTTTTTGGTGGTCTGGGTTCAAATTTCTTAAATCCTGCCCTTTTTGGAAGGGCAGTTGTGTTCTTATCATGGACCGGTTTACTTAATCGATGGCTCAAACCAGGATTTAACTTTTTTTATTTTGTTTCAGGAACTCAAAATCTTGTTACTACAGCTACGCCTCTTGATCTGTTCAGACTTCATCAATTAAATATAACCCCTTCTCTTTACTCTGATCTCTTCTTTGGAAGGATTGGTGGTTCCATTGGAGAGACATCAAAACTACTTCTTCTTATAGGTGTTGTTTTTCTGTTGTTAATCAGAAGGGATATAATTGACCTTAAAATCCCTATTACATTTATAGGTACCGTCGCTATTCTTGCTCTTTTATTTAAACAGGATGTACTGTTCCATCTACTTTCAGGTGGGTTGATAATAGGTGCCTTCTTTATGGCAACTGACTATGTAACAAGCCCTGTTACACCTCTGGGCCGGGTTATCTTTGGCATAGGTGCCGGTGTAGTCACTTTTGTTATAAGAAACTGGGGAATTTACCCTGAAGGGGTCTCTTTTGGCATTTTATCCATGAATGTACTCACACCACTCTTTGATAAATTTCTACCGAGGGTATTTGGGACAGGAGGAAAAAAATGAGGGATATTATAAAAAATGCTCTCATAATAACACTTGTGGCAATTATTGGTTCAGGTATACTGGGCTGGGTTTACTCTTTTACATCTCCTGAAATTCAGAAGCAAAAGGAGAGGTCATTAAGAGAGGGTATAAAAACTATTTTTTCAAATGAGGAAACTTTTAAGGAGCTTGAAGATTTTCGAGATACGGAGCTTTCGGACGGTATAAAGGTGCTTAATGTGTATAAAGTTAAAAATAAGGATGGAAGTGAAGGGTATGTTTTCCATGCATTGTTCCCCGGATATGGTGGGAAGATTGAATCCTTAATCGGGTATGAGGATGATGTTTGTAGTGGAATAATAATACTTGAGCATGCAGAGACTCCAGGATTGGGTGCAAAGATTACAACAGATGAGTTTAGAAAACAATTTGTAAATAAACCGCTGTCTGATCCATTTGTACCAAAGAAAGATGTGGTTGCAATCACAGGTGCCACTGTATCTTCAAGATCTGTATCCAGTGCCATAAAGAAAATTGCTGAATTTTACAGGGAAGAAGTAAAAGGAGGAAAGTAAGATGGAAGAACTCTGGAAAGAATTTAAAAAAGGCTTGTTCTTACAGAATCCTGTTTTAATACTTATGGTTGGATTGTGCTCTGTTCTTGCAGTCTCTACCACTGTGGAAAATGCTATAGGAATGACACTGGGTTTTTCCTTTGTTCTTATAACAAGTGAGCTTATTGTTTCTGCCATAAGGAAATTAATTCCGAATCACTTAAGGATTCCCATATTTCTTGTAGCCATCGCTGGTTCAACAACAGTGGTAGATCTTGTAATGAAAGCCTATTCACCTACACTTTCCAAGTCCTTAGGAATATTTATTCCATTGATAGTTGTTAACTGCATCGTCCTTGCGAGAGTAGAGGCGTTTGCCTATAAAAAATCAATTCTCGTTACACTTTTTGATGCATTGGGCATGTCTGTAGGATATGGTATTGCTATAATTGCTCTTGCTGCTGTAAGAGAAATATTGGGAAGCGGAACATTTCTTGGTTATAGAGTTTTTCCTCAGGGTTTCAAACCTGCAGGTATAATACTTCTACCTCCAGGTGCCTTTATTATACTTGGAATTTATATAGCAGTGCTTAGAGGTTATATAGGGAGGAAGTCATGAGTGTTACTACTCTTATAAAGATTTTCATAGCAGCAATGATAGTTGACAATATGGTTTTCATTAGATACCTGGGGATGTGTCCCTATGTTGGTGTTACAGGGGATATGGATTCTGCTACCGGTATGGGATTTGCAGTTATCTTTGTTACAACACTTGCTACAGTTGTTACATGGATAGTTTACCACTACTTTATGACAGGTCTTGAGTTTTTGGAGATACTTGTTTTTATTTTTACCATCGCCTCTTTAGTTCAGCTTGTCGAAATTTATCTAAAGAAGAATGTGCCAGCATTATACAAATCTCTTGGTATTTATCTTCCGCTTATAACCACAAACTGTTCCATTCTTGCTATTACATTTATAAATATAGATAAGAGCTATAATTTTGTTGAGAGTCTTCTCTTTGCTTTTGGTGCTTCAGGTGGTTTTGCTATAGCTCTTATAATACTTGCTGGTGTAAGAGAAAGATTAAGATTTTCTAATGTGCCAAAATTCCTTAAAGGCTATCCTATTGTATTTATATCCATTGGACTTATAGCTGTTGCTTTTCTTGGATTTAAGGGACTTATAAAATAGGAGGAAGAGATGGATATAGTGGTTAGAGCAATAATACTTATGGGAATAATAGCTTTTTTAGCTGGAATGAGCCTCTCTTGGTTCAATGAAATATTTAAAGTAAAAAGAGATAAGAAGTTTGAGGAGATAGTTGAATTACTGGGCGGAGCTAACTGTGGCGCATGTGGATATCCTGGATGTGATGCTTTTGCTGAAGCTGTACTTAAAGGTGAAAATCCCAGTAAATGCACAGTAGCGCCTCCAGAGAATATAAAGAAAATAGGGGAGCTGGTGGGACTTTCTGTCTCTGCAGAGAAAAAGAAACCTGTCCTTCTCTGCGTAGGTGGAATTGGGGTTGAAAAGATTAGAGCAGAGTATGAAGGTCTGAGTGACTGTAGAGCAGTTCCATTTGCTTTTAATGGTGAAAAAGCATGCGAGTTTGGATGTGTTGGACTCGGAACATGTGAGAGAGCGTGTCCGTTTGATGCTATTAAGATGGTGGACGGATTACCTATTTTTGATTATGAAAAATGTACAGGTTGTGGGATATGCGCAGAGGTTTGCCCGAGAAATGTAATAGCTATGGTTCCATGGAATGAATCAGGACTTGTAAAGTGTAATAGTCCGAGAAAGGGAATTGAAGTAAGGAAAGAGTGTGGAAGAGGGTGCATAAAATGCGGTATATGTATAAAGGTATGTCCTGAAAAGGCAATTACATGGGGAGATAATAAGTTACCTGTGGTGGATATGAGTAAGTGTACTTTGTGTGGTTTATGTGTTGAGAAGTGTCCAACCAAAGTTATGAGAATAGAGAGAGGAGAGGTTTTATTGGATCTTGATGTAAATCCGAATCTGGAGGTGAAAATTTAAGACTTTACAAAACATGATAGTTAAATATAATGAAATTGTGAGAAAAATAATAATAATTTTAATTTTGGTTTTAGTTTTTTTACCCACCCATCTTTCTGCAGCCAATGGGTATAAGAAAGATATTGTAATAAAAGAGACCGGGGGATTAAAAAGGAATCCAAGTTTTATAACCCTCACCGTTGAAGATCCTAATCTTTCAAACGATGACTATATTCTTGTTGATAAGGATACAAAGAAGGAGATACCATTCTATGTTGTTGAGAAAGAGAAAGGTAAGATTAAAATAAGATTCAAGTTGAATCTTGATAGGGGAGAAGAGAAACATCTTGAATTTAGATTCTCCACAGGAGAGAAAAGATCTATCTTGCCAGAAAAAGATTTTTCCTTTGTAAATTACATAGGTACTGAATTTTACGGTATCTCTTTTGAGAAGATTTACCTTATTGCGCTTAAGGATAGCGATGTGAAGGTTACCAATAAAGATGGAAAGCTTCTTTTCTCAGGAAAGATTAAATATGGTCACTATGAAAGGATAGATCTTGCCTCACCCCAGTCTTTCCATGTGGTTTCTAATGGTCCCCTGATGGTGACTGTATCCTCTATAGGAAAACCTGGTAAGAATTTACCTGAAGATAAAAGTGATGACGACATAACGTCTATTATCGGAACTGAGGGGTTCTTCTTTACACATTCAGATATTTTCGTTACCAGTTTGTTTGATAATAATTTTGTAAGGGTAGAAGATAGTGGGGGAGAGTTAATATACAAAGGTACATTAAAAGCAGGAGAAACGTTCAAAAAACTTGGTCTTTATCCATCCCTTTTGTACTACAAAGCAGATAAGCCAGTTTTAATCCAGTATGGAAAGTTTGATGATTCTAGTTTTACAGTGATTACTCCCTATCTGGGGTTTTTATATGGTTATTCCTTTGGTGAAGTCGGGATATTTTCTTTTGAGAACAATACTAATGTTTTATTTAAAGGTGATGGTAAAACAGAGAAATTTAACCTTAACTCCAAAGAGTTTAAACTTATAAGTTATGAAGGCACTTTTGAGGTAAATGCAGATAAACCTATTATTATATACTCACTTGGTAAGTCTTCCAACTTTGGGGGAGAAGAGATACCTACTCATTTGGGTCTGTCTCTTATACACATCTGACGCTGCCGACGAAGGCTTAGGTGTAG
>CBFDTJ010000043.1:0-12413 GCA_965612865.1 uncultured bacterium | reverse complement strand
GTAAAAAAGTTTGCATTACAAAATCAGAAAAGTTAATATTTAAACCAAGATTTTCATCTTTGCCCTTTCTTATCCATCCTGTGTTCTCTTTATACTTCTTATATTTATTAAATTCTGCATTATTTATAATTTCAAATACACTAATAAAGATTCTTTTGTTGGTAGTTTCTATACATTTAACTAATTTTGCTTATATATTTTAGGAGGTGTGAATGGAGAGATATGAATCTCCAACAATTGAACCTGTAGGTGGTGGAGAAGCAGATCCAAAGAGTGTTGTACCTATTGTAGTTGTAGCGATATTTCTGGTGAGTACGTTATATGTAGCTGCTGGAGCTATAGCTGTAGAAAGTGTAAGTTACTTACATTTAGCAAACTCTGCTTATCAATACTCTAACACACCTTAGTGGAGGGAAAAATGAAAGATTTGATTGCCTGTTTAATTCCAGCAATAATAATAACCTCACTCTCACCTCTTATGTTCTTTGTTAAAAAGAATTTCTTTGTTGGTTTTAGAACAGAGGAAACACTCTCAGATGAGGTAGTGTGGAAAAAATCAAATAGGTTTGCAGGTTTTATTTTTCTAATAGTGGGCGGATTCCTTATTTTTATGTCAATAGTTTCATATCTTCTAAAATTCAGGTTATGGTTCAAATTTTATCCAGCGTTTTTCCTTGCTGCTATAGGAATAGGATTGATTATAAGTATAATCTACTCTAAAAAAGTGGCAAGAGAAAGGAAAGGCGTTTCTAAAACATTTACAATAACAAATCCTCTCATCATCTTAATTTTAGTAATTTCATTGGCAACTTTAATTACAGGAGCAATCATGCCATTTATTCCACAAAATAGTTTTATAGGAATAAGAACTTCAAGAACGCTTAACAACCCAATTCTGTGGAGAAAAGTAAATACAGTGGGAGGTATCGGATTTGTAGTTATTGGTTTAGCTTTCTCCTTTATCTTTTATAGAATCCTTAAGATAGTGGATAAAGAGAAAAGGACAAAGGAGTTTTCAAGATCTATTATAATGTTTATCGTGATAACTTCTGTCTGGGTCATTTTCTCTATCTTCCTTCCTTACATCCTTTAATTAATAGGAGGTGTGGATGGAAGAAATTGTATTCTATCCAAAGTTTAGCATTTGGGCTTATGCAACTCTCATTGGAATAGAGATTGGTGCATTAATATTATTTATATTCACTATTTATCCAATTTTTAAATATCAAAATCTTAAAGGACTATCAGGATTAATAGTCACTGCTCTTTTAATGGTTATAATCATGATTATATTCGGATACCTTCTTGTGATTTACAGATCAATGAGGTATGAATTTAGAGAAGATGGACTACACCTTATATGCGGAGGGTACCATGATGTAATTAAGTATGAGGATATAGAGAGTTGGGAGAAGAAAAATCTTGTCTTTAATCCTTTGGCGAGTAAGAGATTTCCCGGTTTTTCTTTGGGAAATGTTTACTATTCAGATGAAGGTATGGTTAGAATGTATGCAACAAGTGCAGGAAGCAATGTTTTACTTATTAAAACGAAGAAGAGGAAGTATGGAGTAACTCCAGATCCAAAGGATGAGGAAAAGTTTATAAAAGAGCTCGAAAAGAAGGTCAAAAACTGAATGAAAAGCCTCAGAATCGCATTGAAATACTTAGCAAAAATAATGCATATATATGAGTTTGGATTTGGTGGGTATGTTGTGGACTTATACAATTACTTGACAAAAGGTAATTTTTTATTAGAATAATATAGCAGGGCGAATGGCTCAGTGGTAGAGCACTTGCTTCACAAGCAAGGGGTCACAGGTTCGAATCCTGTTTCGCCCACCACTGAGCAAATATTTACGCGGGGTCGTGGTGTAGTGGTCTAACACGCCAGCCTGTCACGCTGGAGATCGCGGGTTCGAATCCCGTCGATCCCGCCATGCGGGAGTAGCTCAGAGGTAGAGCACCACCTTGCCAAGGTGGCTGCCGCGGGTTCGAATCCCGTCTCCCGCTCCAGAAGCCTCTTCCCAATTTTGCCAGCGTAGCTCAGAGGTAGAGCAACTGATTCGTAATCAGTTGGTCGCCCGTTCGAGTCGGGCCGCTGGCTCCAGAACTAAGGAGGATAATATGAGTTCACTTATTTATCCATTTTCTGCTGCTATTATTGGGGTTGTTTTTGCAGTTCTTCTCATCTGGGAAGTGCTAAGAAACCCTGAAGGGACACAGGAAATGAAAAAGATTTCCATAGCTATTAGAAAGGGGGCATCTGCTTTTCTTGTAAGAGAATGGAAAGTAATGGGCGTAATAGTTTTCATCTTTGCTGTAATTGTAGGTATTCTCATCCATCCATGGGTTGCGGTTTCCTATATATTTGGAACATTTCTCTCTGCTTTCTCTGGTTTTGTAGGAATGACAGTTGCTACCCGGGCAAATGTAAGAACAACAAACGCAGCAAGGCATTCTGCTGGAAAAGCTATTGATGTAGCTTTCTCCGGTGGTGCAGTTATGGGTATAACTGTATCATCTTTAGGAATCTTGGGGTTAGTTATAGTATATTTTATTGGTGCAAGTTTCATTAAAACTACGAGTGTTCTTTCATTGATCACTGGCTATTCAATGGGTGCAAGCTTTGTTGCACTGTTTGCAAGAGTGGGTGGGGGAATATTCACCAAGGCTGCAGATGTTGGGGCAGACCTTGTAGGAAAAGTTGAAGCAGGAATCCCTGAGGATGATCCAAGAAATCCGGCAACTATAGCAGATAATGTAGGTGATAATGTTGGCGATGTGGCTGGAATGGGAGCAGACCTGTATGAATCATATGTAGGTGCAACGGTCTCCTCAATAGTTATTGCCTATGCATTATCAAAAACAGCTCCCTTCGGAGAAAAAGGAATATTCTATCCATTAATTCTTGTAGCAATAGGTCTCATATCTTCTATTATTGGAGTTCTCTACGTGAAATTCTCATCAAAGCTTGGAACAAATATAACTCCTCAATATGCTTTAAGGGGAGGAACATTCTTCACAGCAATACTATTTACAATTGCAGGTTATATTGTTACTAATGTGTATCTTGGAAGTCTTGAGCCTTTCTATGCCACTTTTCTTGGACTTATAAGTGGTGTAGCCATAGGCCTAATTACAGAATATTATACAGGTGGAAATCCAATAAAAAGAATTGCAAAGGCTTCTACTACAGGTACAGCTACAAATATATTAGCTGGAATATCAGTAGGGATGGAAAGTACAATATTTCCCATTCTTATACTTGCTCTCTCCATATGGGGAGCTTATAGATTTGCAGGAATATATGGAATAGCTCTTGCAGGTTTAGGTATGCTTTCGACATTGGGAATGTCACTATCAGTTGATGCATATGGTCCTATTGCAGATAACGCGGGTGGAATTGCAGAGATGAGCCATCAAGATCCAAAGGTAAGAGAAATTACAGACTCCCTTGATGCCTTTGGAAACACAACAGCAGCAATGGGGAAAGGTTTTGCCATTGGATCAGCTGTTCTAACCGCACTTGCTCTCTTTGTTGCCTACGCCCAAACTGCAAAATTATCCATAATAAGTATTTTAAGTCCAAATGTTGTTGCAGCAATGTTTATAGGTGGAATGCTTCCATATCTTTTTTCAAGTTACGCTCTCTCGGCTGTGGAAAAAGCAGCACATAAAATGGTAGAGGAGGTTAGAAGACAATTCAAGGAAATTCCGGGAATAATGGAAGGAAAAGCTGAACCAGAATACGAAAAATGTGTTGATATTTCCACACAGGGAGCTTTAAAGGAAATGATTATACCATCTCTTATAACAATAGCCTCTCCTTTTATAATGGTGTTCCTCTTTGGCAAAGATGGTTTAGGTGGTTTCCTTGCAGGAGCACTTGTCAGTGGAGCGCTTCTTGCAATATTTATGGCAAATGCCGGTGGTTCATGGGATAACGCGAAGAAACTTATAGAGAGGGGACTCTTTGGTGGAAAGGGTTCTCCTGCCCATAAGGCCGCAGTGGCAGGAGATACAGTGGGTGATCCATTCAAAGATACTGCTGGACCTTCCATAAACATACTATTAAAACTGATGAGTATTATATCCCTGGTATTCTTACCGTTTTTCCTCAGATTTTTACATTAATTTGAAATTTAAATTGGAGGTATAAAAGAATGAGAGAAGAAGAATTAAAGAAAAAAACTATGAAAGAACTCTACAAAATTTCTCAGGATCTAAAAGTTAAGAATTACTCTCATTATAGAAAAAATGAATTGATAAAAAAGATCCTGGAGAAAATGAGTGAGTCAGAGGCAGGTAAAGATGAGACAAAAAAAGAGAATGCAGTTAAAGTAGAGGTTAAACCTGAAAGAAAAAGCGATTATTTTCCCTACATACCAAAGGAAGAACAATATATAGCAAAAGGGATACTTGAAATTCTTCCCGAGGGTTATGGGTTTTTAAGAACAAAGTACACACCATCTTCCTCAGACATATATGTTGCTCCCTCACAGATAAAGAGGTTTAATCTAAGAGTTGGAGATGAAATTGAAGGCTGGGTAAGGAAACCACCAGAAAAGGATAAATACCCGGCACTTTTAAAAATCATATCTATAAATGGTCTCCTTCCTGAACAGGCAAGGAGAAGACCCGTATTTGAAACTCTAACACCAATATTCCCTAATGAGAGGATAAGACTTGAAACACCCAATGGAGATTTAGCCATAAGACTTATTGAATTAATAGCACCGCTTGGAAAGGGTCAAAGAGGATTAATCGTTTCCCCACCAAAAGCTGGTAAGACAACTCTTATGAAGAAAATAGCTCACTCTGTAGAAACAAACCACCCTGAGATAAAACTTATGGTACTCCTTGTAGACGAAAGACCAGAAGAGGTAACAGACATGGAGAGATCCGTTAAGGGAGAAGTGATAGCATCAACCTTTGATCTTCCACCAGAAAACCATGTGAGAGTTACAGAACTTGTGCTTGAAAGAGCAAAAAGACTTGTTGAGATGGGACACGATGTCATGATTCTCCTCGATGGAATAACGAGACTTACAAGGGCATATAATTTAATAACTCAACCTTCTGGAAGAACCCTATCTGGAGGACTTGATCCTGCTGCAATACGTGGACCAAAAAAGTTTCTTGGTGCTGCAAGAAATATTGAAGAGGGTGGAAGCCTCACAGTACTTGCAACGGCTCTTATAGAAACTGGAAGTAAGATGGACGAAGTAATCTATGAGGAATTCAAAGGAACAGGTAACATGGAACTCGTTCTCGATAGAAGAATTGCTGAAAGAAGAGTCTTCCCGGCAATAGATGTAAAGAAATCTGGAACAAGAAGAGAGGAACTTCTATATGATCCAGAAGAATACAGGAGAATATGGGTCTTAAGAAAAGTACTTGCTAATGCAGATACCTTTGAGGCACTTCAAAAGCTTGCAGACATGCTTATAAAAACTAAAAGCAACAAAGAATTTCTAAATACAATCGTGCCCGAGGAGGAATCTTAATGAAAAAGGGGTGGATTGAAGTAATTGCTGGATGTATGTTCTCGGGTAAGAGCGAAGAACTTATAAGAAGGGTGAGAAGAGCGAAAATTGCAAGGCAAAAAGTTCAGGTCTTTAAATCTTCCCTTGATACCAGATACGATGAAGCAAAGGTAGTTTCTCATTCAGGAGCAAAGGTTGAAGCAATAAGTGTTGATCATCCAGAAGAAATAATCGCAAAGATAGATGATGATACGCAGGTTGTAGCAATTGATGAAGCACAGTTCTTTTCTGAAAAAATTGTAGATGTAATTGAGTTTTTAGCTGATAGAGGAATTAGAGTCATAGTGGCAGGTCTTGATCTTGATTTCAGAGGAGAACCATTTGGACCAATGCCAGCACTTCTTGCCAGAGCTGAAAAGGTTGATAAATTGACAGCTATATGTATGGTGTGTGGTGAAGAAGCAACAAGAACTCAGAGAATAATAGACGGAAAACCAGCATCCTATTATGACCCTATTGTTGTGATAGGAGCGCAGGAGAAGTATGAGGCAAGATGTAGAAGACATCACATAGTGCCAGATAAACCTGATATTATACAGAGAGAAAGGAAATAATGGGGTAGAAGAAAGAATTAGAGAATGGCAAAAACTGATAGAAGAAAAGAATCTCAATGTATTATCATATAAAGACTTTATAGAAAAAGGAGAAATTGTAAAAAATCCTTTATTCCTACCTTCACTATTTGAAAATCAATCTGTTGACTGGGAAAAAATAAAGAAAGGAATTGATGGAGAAATTTATACAGAGTGTGAAAATCTATTTTATTACATTGTAAAAGGTATAGAAGTAAAGGGTAAGACTCTTCTAATCTATAATTTAGATGTAGAGAACGATTATGTCCTGATAGAAAACATTAATTTAAATAGCAAAGAAGTCTTTTACGAAAAGAAAAAACTCTTTACACCCTATGGAGTAAAGGAGTTTCTTAAATTTAGAGGTTTCCATGTAAAGGAAATATGGGGAGATACCCCTTCTGGTAAGGTTACCTTTAATACAAAAATACTACTATTAAGGATGGTGAAACATGGGAATTGAGGAGAAATTAAAAGAAATTGAATCAAGATATCAGGAAATAGAAAAAAAGTTGTATGATGAAGAGATTTACAAAAATCCTGAGCTTCTAAATAGATATGTAAAGGAGAGGGGAGAACTTTCAGAAATAGTGGAAACCTATAGAAAACTTAAAGAGGTTAGAAAAAATATAGCTGAAACAGAAACACTTTTAAAGGATGAAGAAATGAAAGAACTTGCAGAAGAAGAACTTGAAAAGCTTAAGGAAGAGGAAGAAGAGCTAAATAATAAATTACTTCTCCTTCTCATTCCAAAGGATCCGAGAGACGAAAGAAATGCAATAATGGAGATAAGAGCAGCAGCAGGAGGGGAAGAAGCAGCTCTATTTGCAGCAGATCTTTTTAGAATGTACGCCTATTATGCAGAGAAAAGGGGATGGAAAATAGAGGTTATGGATTCCCATCCAACTGATCTTGGAGGGTATAAAGAAATAATTTTTTCTGTAATAGGAAAAGGTGCCTATGGCGACCTAAAGTTTGAAAGTGGAGTGCATAGAGTTCAAAGAGTTCCTGTAACTGAAGCTTCTGGAAGAATTCATACATCTACAGTAACTGTGGCAGTTTTCTCTGAAGCAGAAGATATTGATGTAAAAATAGATCCAGAGGATTTAAGAATAGATGTTTTCAGAGCAAGTGGACATGGTGGTCAATGTGTTCAAAAAACTGAATCAGCAGTTAGAATAACTCATATCCCCACAGGAATTGTTGTTACATGCCAGGATGAAAGATCTCAGCTTAAAAACAAAGAGAGGGCTCTCAAAATCCTTAAGGCAAGACTATTTGATATGCATCAGAAGAAAAAGGAAGAGGAAATAAGTAGAGAGAGAAAGAAACAGGTTGGGTGGGGAGAGAGAAGTGAAAAGATAAGAACATACAACTTTCCGCAAAACAGAGTTACAGACCACAGAATAGGTCTTTCCCTATATAATCTCCCTGAAATACTGGAAGGTAACATTGATGAACTCATCAATGCACTTAAAGAGGAAGACAGAAAGAGGAAAATTGAAGAACTCAACCTATAGAGTATTTGACCTCCTTAAACTTGGAAGAAAACTTCTTTCAGAAACAAAAAACCCTTATCTTGAATCTGAAATTATTATTTCCACTCATCTGGGTTTGAGTAAAGAAGAATTTATACTGAAAATAAACGAAGAACTATCTTACAAAGATACTAACGAGATAATATGGAAGTTTGAAGAAAGAAAAAAAGGAAAACCTTTATCATATGTAACAGGTGAAAGGATATTCCTGTCAAGAAAATTTCTGGTGTTTGACGGCGTCTTTATCCCGAGATTTGAAACAGAGGAGATCATGCACCATATAGTAAACAAAACGGAGAGATTTGAAAATTGCCTTGATATGTGTGCAGGAACAGGAGTTATGGGAATAAGTTTAATGCTTGAAGAAGTAGTTAAGAACTGCATGTTTGTCGATATAAACTCCATAGCAATAAAAAACATTAAGGCAAATCTTGATAAATTTGGAATTTCTGGAAGAGTTGTTAAAAGCAATATGTTTGAAAAGGTAGAAGGAGAATTTGATTTAATTATCTCCAATCCACCCTATATTCCAGAGAGCATGCTTGATGAGCTTGATGACGATGTGAAAAGAGAGCCGCTTGAAGCTCTAAATGGTGGAAAGGATGGTCTTAAATTTATAAAGATTCTCCTTACGGAGTCGGTAAAATATTTAAAAAAAGGGGGCAGACTCATATTCGAATACCCAGAATTTACTTTAGAGAAAATAGATAACATTGAAACTAAATTAAAATTTAAAGAAAAGATAGCCACTCTCTCAAAGGATATAGAAGGAGCGGTATTTATCAAATTGTGATATAATTTTTAAAGATTGAAAGGAGGTAAGATGAACTGGAAAAATGTGCATCTACTTAACCATTCCTTAATAAAACATAAATTAACATATCTGAGGGACAAAAATACAAAACCAAAGGAATTTAGAGAACTTGTGAAAGAGACATCGGCATTGATGGCTTATGAAATAACAAGAAATTTACCACTAAAGGAAACTGAAATAGAAACTCCTATTTCAAAAACAACAGGGCTCATACTCTCTACAGAGATAACCCTTGTTTCAATACTGAGAGCTGGTTTGGTTATGAGTGATGGAATACTTGAGTTAATACCTAATGCAAGAGTAGGACATATTGGACTCTACAGAGACCCTGAAACACTTAAACCTGTAACATACTATGTTAAACTCCCCGAAAGAATTAACGAAACAAAGGTTTTTCTCCTTGATCCCATGCTGGCAACTGGTGGGTCTATAGTAAAAGGAGTGGAAATACTGGAAGAGAAGGGGGTTAAAGATATTGATGTAATATGTCTTGTTTCAGCTCCAGAAGGACTTGATTATGTGGTAAAGTTCTATCCAGATATTCCAATCTATACCATAGCCATAGATGAAAGATTGAATGATCATGGGTACATAGTCCCTGGTCTTGGTGACGCTGGAGATAGACTGTTTGGAACAAAGTAGATGAAAAATATACTTCCACACGTTTACTATCTTTTTATAGGCTTTATATCATCATCTGTATTTACTCCATTATCCATATATATTGGAAATAGGTTTAAGATACTCGATAAACCTCATGAAAGAAGAGGGGAAAGGGAAAAGATAACACCAAAAGCAATCCCAAGAACCGGGGGATTAACAATATACTTTTCATTTCTTATAATCTCTATAGTTCTCTACATAATAAATCCATCTCTGGAAATACTCTCACTTATTCTTGGCGGAACTGTTGTTTTTCTTACAGGACTCATAGATGACAAATTCAACATAAGACCATGGCAAAAACTCCTTGGAGAAATTGGTGGAGCAGTGATACCCATACTTTTTGGGATTAAGGTCAACTTCATAACCAATCCTCAGGGCGGATATATAACCCTTGGATGGCTGAGTATACCCTTTACACTTCTCTGGGTTATAGGAATAACCAATGCCATAAACTTAATAGATGGTCTTGATGGACTTGCTTCTGGGGTAGTGGGGATAGTCACAGCAACCCTTGCATTTGTCGCCATAGAGAAGGGGCTTTTCATTGTTGCCAGTTTATGCTTTGGACTAACTGGACTCACACTTGGCTTCCTTATGTTTAACTTTCCTCCAGCAAAGGTGTACCTTGGGGATTCTGGATCACTTCTTCTCGGCTTTATAGTAGGTGAGATAGCTGTATGGGGTGCATTAAAGACAACAACATCTGTGATACTTTTTGTTGCAATTCTTGCCTTAGGATTTCCAATAGTAGATACATTTTCCTCAATTATAAGAAGAGCGAGGAAGGGAAGAAATATATTTGAAGGAGATATGGAGCATATACATTACAAACTCTTATTCAGCGGACTGAAACAGGAGCAGGTAATTTTAATACTTTATCTTGTAACCATATTCTTCTCTATCCTCTCCATAATAATACTAAAGAGGTTTTCTCTATGAAAAGAATAGGTGTGGTATTTGGAACAAGACCAGAAGTTATAAAGCTCTTTCCTCTAATAAAAGTTATGGAAGAAGAGAAAGATATTGAATTAAAAATAATCTTTACAGGACAACATAAAGAAATGGCAGAAGATCTCTTTCCAGTTTTTCAAATATCTCCAAACTATTCATTAAACATCATGAAGGAAAAACAAACTCTATCGGAAATAACAGAGAGAATACTTGAAAAATTGGATAAAATTTTGATGAAAGAAAGATTTGATCTTGTTCTTGTTCAGGGAGATACAACAACAACTTTTGTATCCTCCCTTGTCTCATTCTATTATAAGATACCCCTTGCTCATGTAGAAGCAGGTTTAAGAACACACAATAGATACTTTCCATTTCCTGAAGAAATGAATAGAACCCTTGTAGGTAAACTTGCAACTTTACACTTTGCTCCAACTGAGATAGCAAGAGAGAACTTATTAAGAGAAGGGGTGGATGAGAAAAATATATTTGTCACAGGAAACACTGTGGTCGATGCTGTATTAAAGATTCTTGAAATGAACAGGCGTCCCCTTTTTGAAATTCCCAACCACAGGAAATTGATAGTTGTGACTGCCCACAGGAGAGAAAACTGGGATAAGGGACTTAAAAATATAGCACTCTCTATAAAAGAGATAGCACTTAAATTCCCGGAGGAAGTATACTTTGTCTTTCCATTGCATAAAAATCCTATAGTCAGAGAAAAGATCCTTCCCATAATTTCCAATTTAAGCAACGTAAAAATTGTAGAACCTCTAAATTATGTAGACTTCGTACATCTTCTTAAAAGAAGTTTCTTGATTTTGTCAGATTCTGGTGGAATACAGGAAGAGATACCTACTCTTCAAAGACCCATGCTTCTTTTAAGGGATGAAACAGAAAGACCCGAAGCAATTGAAAGTGGCTTTGTTTTTCTTGTGGGAACTAAAAGAGAAAGGATTGTTAATGAAGCTATAAAAATTATAAAAAATGGATGGAAACCCAGGGTTAAAAATAATCCCTTTGGTGATGGTAGAGCATCTGAAAGAATATTAAAGATAATAAAGGAGTATTTATATGGAAATATATAGAATAGAAGGCGGAAACAGACTTAAAGGTGAGATAACAGCACAAGGATCAAAAAATGGAGCACTTCCTCTTATTTCAGCAAGTCTCCTTACTGATGAGCCTGTCTATATAAGAAACGTACCAAGACTACTGGATGTGGAAACCCTTATTGAAGTAATAAGAGGAGTGGGTGCAAAAGTAAAACATCTAAAGGATGGAACAGTAAGCGTGGAAGCTGGAAATTTAAACTGGGAAATCACTGATGAAAGAGCAAGCAAAATAAGGGGAAGCATAACTCTTGTAGGCTCTCTTCTTTCCCGTGTTGGAAAAGTAAGGCTTCCATTCCCTGGAGGATGTCATATAGGATCGCGACCTGTAGATCTTCACATAAAGGGATTTAAGGCACTTGGAGCAGATGTTAAGGCTCTTGGCACCCTGATAGAGGGAAAGGTAAAGAAGATGAGGGGAGCGAAGATATATCTTGATTACCCATCTGTTGGAGCTACAGAAAACATACTGCTTGCCTCTGTCTTTGCAGAAGGAGAAACTTTTATTGAAAATGCCGCACAGGAGCCAGAAGTAGTTGAACTTGCAAACTTCTTAAATTCAATGGGTGGAAAGATAGAGGGTGCAGGCACAAAATGTATAAGGGTGGAGGGAGTAAAAAAACTTCACGGTACAGATTTTACGCTATCCCCCGATAGGGTAGAGATTGGAACCTTTATGATAGGAGCTGCCATTACAGGGGGAGATATAACTATAAAACCAGTCATATTTGAACATATAATACCCCTTGTATTCAAGTTGAGGGAAATTGGCGTTAATATAAAAGTAGAGAACGGAAAGATCCTAAGGGTGATAGCTAAAAAGAGGCCTAAAAAGTTTGAAATAAGAACAATGCCGTTTCCTGGATTTCCCACAGATTTACAATCTCAAATGCTTGCTCTTGCAACAATAGCCGAAGGGGTCAGTCTTATTACAGAGACTGTGTTTGAGAATAGATTTATGGTTGTTCCTGAATTAAGAAAAATGGGCGCAAAGATAAGAGTGGAGGGAAGGACTGCCTTTGTAGAAGGGGTTGCACAACTAATAGGAACAGAGGTAACTGCTACTGATCTCAGAGCTGGCGCAGCACTTGTCCTTGCAGGATTAAGAGCAGAGGGAGAGACTATAATAAAAAAGATATATCATATTGCTGTCTCTTATACACATCTGACGCTGCCGACGAAGGCTTAGGTGTAGATCTCGGTGGTCGCCGTATCAT
>CBFDTJ010000042.1:0-12996 GCA_965612865.1 uncultured bacterium | reverse complement strand
TTCTTCTTTTTTACACCAGTAACACGAGCAATTTCAGTAGCACTCTTTGCTATTCTTCTCATTCTACAAACAAAGTACACCGTACCTGCAACAACCATTTCCAGCGGTCTTCCTTTTGTTCTACCAGCACTGTAAACTTTATTCAGATAAAAACATACATCTTCAACAGCATACCTTGGTAAATGTAAATCTCCGCATACCTTAACAGCAAGATTAATTGCAGTAACTTTGCTCCTGTCAGAGCCCCTAACAAACTTAATTCTCTTATTCAACGTCCTAAGCTTTCCTTTTAAAAAAATTTCACTTCCAAGTCCCTTATCATGTAACATATACGTTTCTGCAGGTCCTGTTCTACTTCTCTCATTGAAATCTCTTGTACTGAAAACTCTCCACTCTCTTCTTGTATCAATTATATTTTCCTCTACAACAAGTCCACAGTCCTCACAATAGGTCTCACCACGTACACTATCGTAAACAAGATTTCCATTACACTCTTCACATCTCACATCAGTTCCTCCCACGCACCAATATAATCAAACCATTCTTTCAGATTAAATGGCAAATCAAAGTCTTTTCTGTATTCTCCTCTTCCTCTGTGCCATTCTCTGAAAACAACACCTCTAACATACCTTTCCTCCGGAATAAGTGTTGCTGGTTCATTTGTTACTCTGAAATAAACACCAACCTTTATAGGCTCCGGTGTTTCAATTTCCATCTTCTCTTTAACCGATTCAGGCATTATTTTTGTCATTATACCTCTTGCAATAACATATCCTTTAGCCAGATTCGGTTTTCCAAAATCATATCCAAAGTAATGAGCAACAAACTCCTTAAACGCCTCATGAATAAGATCTGCAACCTTATGTACCTTCTCTCTTCCCATCCTTTCAACTCTAACACTCACCTTTATCTCTGCACCAAGATCTCTTTTTGGATCATCCTCCCACCCTGTCTCAAAAGCATAATTCACGGTAATTTCAACACACTGATAGAATCCAGGTAAAATCTCCTGCGTTGCTCCTGCTTTTTCAGGTCTGACAAGATAGTACATTTCGTTATCACGATCGTAATAAATAAAATATCCTGTATTCTCATCAATATCAATAAATTCTTTCCTTTCAGCTTCTTTTATCTTCCTGTTAATCTCCTCAAGCTCTTCATACCTCTTAAGAATCTTATACTCAAGCTCTCTTATCTTATCAATATGATACTTCTTTCTCTTCTCAGGTGCTACTTTTACCTTTCTGTAATGATAATTCAAACTTCTTACAAGACCACCAATACTACTGACAATCTTTCTTTTCTCTCTCTTTAACTCTTCTAATCTCATACTCCACCTCATAGCCTAACATCTGTTGATTCCACCCAACTTTTCTTTTTATAACATCCTCATACTTCTCCTCTATCTCTATACCAATGCAGCTTCTACCAAGCTCTTTAGCAACAGCCATAGTTGTACCACTACCAAGAAAAGGATCCAGTACTACATCACCTTCATAACTGTAAAACGATATTATATTCCTTGGTAACTGCGAAGGAAACATAGCAGGATGATCAGTTTCTCTATACTCCTGCGACGCTGTTTTTAACCTCCACACATCTCCGTTAAACTCACTAACATCAATACCAACCTCTCCTTTCCCTATCTCTCCCTTTCTCATCTTTCCCTTTGTAAAAACAAATATAAACTCCCACTGGTAATTAGGAAAATAATAAAACGCATAAGGAAACTGAACAAAAGTACTAAACCTACCACGACTACCACTACCTCTGAACGCTCCTGCATCCTTTACCCATACTATACATTCCTGCAACCTGAACATCTTTTCTGCAATTTTGTAAAGATCAAAACCAACAAAATACCTTGTATCTTCATCACTGTAAACATAAGGAACATTCAATGCAAAAACCCTACCATACTTTAGCACTTCATATATCCTCCTGAAACACCTTTCCATCTTTCTTAAATACTCTGCATACGTTCTGTACTTAACATGTCCCCTCATAGTATAGTAAGGCGGACTTGTAACAACAAGATCCACCTTTTCCATACTTTCCATTACCTCTTCACAATCTCCAAAAATAAGCTTATACCTGAGTTTCATGCATCACACCATACAAACATCCTTCCAAGGTCTATCCCTTCACAGTTAGGACACTCTCTGCACACACCAAGAAAAACATACTCATTACGCTTATCACACCATACTGTCTTCACAATCGGCTTCTTTTTCATTTTTCACCTCCTTTTTAATTTTTCCAAAAAGCATTTCTATTATCTGCTGCCAACGTTCTTTCATTTCTTTTTCAAGCATCTTCTCAAGTCTTTCTATTTCCTTTTCTGCTTCCTCTACCCTCCGCTGAACAGAATAATAATCTAAGCTGACTTCCCCAAACAGATCACGATGCTTTCTCAAAAAACATTCACACTGCCTAGTATCAACTCCTAAACTATGACACCTCCAACCATTTCCTTCGTCTATATGATCACAAAGCTTATGTCCACAAACTATACATTCTTCTTCTTTCATTTAATACCACCCTGCCCTTATTTCCAGACTCATTTTATTTTTCTCTCTATCTCCGCGGCCATCTCATCCAGATCTATCTCATTTAACCTCTCTCTCATAACCCTGATAATTTCTTCATGGTGCTTTTCTTCTTCCATGTGCAGGCAATCATTAAAGTCCAGTAACATAAAAGCTTTCTCAAACACCTTTATCCATCCCTTCTCCATCCTGATCTTTAAGTCCGTAGGATGATGTCTCATCAGAGTTACTGCCAGAATAAACTGAAAGTCAACAACTTCACTAACAAAAGCCTCATCAAAATCCATAAGCTCACCATTAACCTGTTTCTTCTCTGTACTAAACTCAAACATCAGCTCACCTTCTATATACAAACGATTTTCTTTTTCAACCTCATACATTCTGTCTTCTATGTCCTTTATACTCCTGACTATCGCTGGGATGCATTTATCTACCTTGTCACGGAGTTCGAAGAGGATTTGTTTTATTTCATTTTTCATTTCTCCACCTCCACATCAAACAAACTAAAAAGCGACTCTGTAACATTTCCTCTTCTCACAATCTCTTCCGCCACACGAACAATAGACGCCCACACGTCGCATGTAGCAGTTGATATTTCATGCCTGCACATTACGTATGTCTCACACAGTTCTTTCATCATCTCAACGAGCTCAAGATCACTTTCTTGACTGAGATCGTAGTTTGGATTTAGAACTCGAATTTTAGTCATTCTTCTTCCTCCTCAAACGTCCCCGGTGGATAACTCATCTCCATACATTCCTCCTGCCATTCACAACGGAATTCGCACTCCTCTGATCTAGGAACATAATCACCAAAGCAGGATGGTGTATCTTCATCATACCATTCTTCAGTCTCAGAATTTTCATCCCATTCATTCATCCAATCACCTCCTTATCGATTCGGACGACCACATACAGTACACGTTCCAACCACCCCAGATCCACATGGATCCGTATCTTTGTGCCAAGTCAGTCTTTTGCAGTCTTTGCAATACCTGAGCCAGGTATCCGAAAGATCGATCTTGCTCATCCAACCACCTCTAAGCAATCATAACATATTATTTTCTTGTTGTGGTATGTTACAATCTTCTCTTCACTACAGATTTCACAAACTCCTTCTATTGCAGCATAGATTCCTGCTCTCAACCCTGCTTCAGGCTCTTCTACAACACCAAATGGTAGGTTTTCAACATTCGCGTCTCTAATCCACTTACACCGCAGATTCAGCCAATCATCTCCGACTATATCAAAAGCATAATTGAATGCAACTATTTTTGCTTCTCGAGCAGTTCTCGCGACTACTGCAATTCCTTCTTCATACTCATCGGCATTGAATACGTAGTACCCTCTCTTTCTATTATTCATCCAACCACCTCCAAATTTACATACCTCACGGGCTTCTGAATAGAATGCGCGAAGTCTATCTCTTCTTTCACGCCGTCTGATATTTCACCAAAGACCCAAACTTCGTCAACTCTTCTTATCAGTTCGAGATTCAACTTCTTTTGCGTCTCTTCGTCTATAGTGTCCATCAAAAAATAATCAAAGTTCAAAAATGGATTGATCGGAACTGCTCCCTGATTAGATACATATCTTGTTATTCTCGCACGCAATCGAAAATTCTTGCTCGAATATGCTGTGTATACGACTTTCATCATTCATCAATCCCTTTTAAGGCATCTATTAACTCCGCATACTCTTTCTCGGTTATCCAGCCGTTTTTGTAGAAATATTCAACCATCTCTTTGAACTTTTCCTTGAACAGCGTTATTTCTTCATACTCAACGACTTCAACGACTCCATCAAACATCTCTACAAACCTCCCACTGTCTTGCTATCTGTTCGTCTGACAAGTCATTAACAGGTTTTTTGGGTTTTATTTTGTTTAGAGAGATCTTAACAGTCATTCTCTTTCCTCCTTTTCATTTCACAGAAAAGATCAGGGAGTACACTCCTGTTCTTTTCGTTTGTGATGAGAAAATCTCCGTCACTGTCGCATATAATTGAATACCACTGATCCTGTGGCAGTGACCTGATTAAATCAGTCAGATTCTTTGGAGGCACTTCGATGTAATCTGATTTTCCGTCGAATCCCAATGCACTCTCCGGAAGCGGTCGGTCGTATATCACTGCCAGATCCCTGTCTGGATTTCCTATTCGACCGAGACCACACTTTCTGCATATGTATTTTCCTTCCTGTGTTTTTTCCATCGTGTTGTCTTTACAGACAGGACAGAAATCTTCGAAGGTCATCTAAACACCCCCCAGCACATCAACGATCTTCCACCTATCAATAGCTCTCCAGTCGTAAAAGGTATGTCCATCCGTATACACTTTGAGTTTCACGTATTTACCATTTGGAGACAGTTCTATTACTTCCACTTCTGTCAGATCAATATCGAAGGAAGAGCATGACTCTTTTATCAGCACTTTCTTTCCCACAACATCCTTGAATTCTGTCATTCTATTACCTCCTTCTTTTCTTTATCTTCAATAACAGCCACTTCTTCTCCATTCAAATAAATCACTATTCTGTCCTTATCATTGTCATACGCTACTAAAACTACTGCTCCTCCAGAGACCTCTGAAAGCAATTCTTTTACCAGCTGTTCAATCTGTTCCTTTATTTTTCCAAAAACCTGATACCACTGTTCATACGGCATTAGTTTAAATTTCATTTCATCACCTCCTAAAGCCACTGGAGGGACTTGAACCCTCAACCGGCGGATTACAAATCCGCTGCTCTGCCATTAAGCTACAGTGGCGTATCACAATACACCCTGTAACCACAATATTCGCACTCCCACTTACTAAAGGGACTAACAGGATGTTCAATAAACCATAAAATATCATCATCAGACACCTCTCTGTCTATGTACACTTCTTCAAAAGCATTTGGAGCAACATATAATATTATCCCTCTCTTCAGTCCAAGCATGTTCAAATAAACACCTGTCTGTAATATATGAACATTACCAACCTCCTTAAAATACCTCTGGTACTTTATTTCAAGTACAACATCATCCTTAACAGCATCAGGCTTACCAATAATAAGATAATCTCCAACTTTCTTTTCCAGCCTCATTCCTGTATCCCATCCATCCTCTTCAAGCAGTACACTCATACCTTTATGCACAAGCTGACCGATTACTCTTCCTCTAAGTGCATTATCAACCGTAATAACCTGCTTATACCCAGCATCTCTGAACATCTTTTTTTTCCTGCAGATAAAAAGATCTGTAACATTATACTCCCTATCTCCTCTTCCATAACTTTTCATCACTCCAGTCTTTTCATATAACCAGTCAATCATTTAACTTTTCCTCCTTCTGTTTTTCCTGACTTCCCAAGGTTCTCCATTCCAACATCAAAATACACTTTCTGAACATCCATTCCAACAAGCTCTGCAAGCACAAACAACGTAAACAACGCATCTGCAATTTCTTTTTCCAGATTTCCTCCTTCAAGCACTGCTTTCGCAACTTCCCCAACCTCTTCAACAGTACACAACAGCTGTAAACCAACATCTCCTATATCCAGACCATTCTTTTTAACAAACTCTCTTGCCATCTCTTCATATATCATACAAACTCCTCCAGCCTCTTCTGTTTTTCTTCAATCATAGCCTCTCTTATCCATTTTGGAACTCCTTTTCTTTTCAACATCTTAACAGCTCCTTTATCAAGTACATATACAGTTCCATAATCATCCTCACTTCTAACTATCCTTCCATAAGCCTGACACAAAACCTGTTGTGTTAACAAAAAATACCAATTCCAGTGCTTCCTTCTCAACCTCTCCTTAACCCTTATATCAGTAACATCAGGATAAGGAGCCTTCATTATTATACTAAATCTTGCGAGATCATCTTTAAGATCCAGTCCTTCTTCCATCTTCACACCAACCAGTACCTTATTTCCTCCACCATTATTTATCCATTCATCCAGTACCTCTCCTCTATCTTCTCTACCATGAAAAACCAACCTATCACTTATACCGTCCAGCATCTCCATATACCTGTATCCAGGTACAAATATTATACCTCTCTCATCCTTATGTTTTTCCAGTATCAACCTTATCATCTCCCTCATCTTTACAACATTCTCTTCCGTCTGCTTTTCTTTCGTAAACTCACACACAGGTACTAGGAATAATGGTCTCCTCCTTGGGTCAAATATCGAAGGCACACTGAAATACATCGTATTACCTCTTCCAAAATATTCTCTCAATCCAAGCTCTCTAACCATCAGATCCGGATTTAACGTTGCAGAACACATTAATACTTTCTCAGCTCTATCAAATACTCTCCTCGCTGGATACTTAGAATACAGCGGCACAAAAACTCTTGCATTCTTATACCTTCCCTCAACAAACTCATCCCTCACAACATTCTTCAACCTGAACAGCACATTTCTCATTATCCTTACCTTCCTTGCATCTTCATCACTCAACCACTCCTTACTCTCATAAAAAAGTATCTCTGTTCCAATTCTCTCAATCATATAATCAACATCTTTACTGTCCTTCAGATCATACCACAACCCAAAAACAGTTCTTGGACTTATAGTAACCCTACCAAAATCAACAAGCTGCTCTGGCAAATTATGAGCCTCATCTATAATCAGTAATTCCCTATCCTCAAAAAACCTCCCACCCTCCAGATAGTAATACCATATATTCGTAAGACACACCTTTGACGCCTCTGCATTCATCTTAGCTTCCTTATACGGACACACTGACCTGCACTTATATTTTCTTTCTCTTGTACATAGTGCATCCTCACATGTTCTTCCCGGTTCCTCTGGACACATATAATTACTTCTTCCTCTTATATCACCAGCCTCTGGAAACCACTTCTTCACCTGGTCCTGCAATGCTTTTACTCCAAGAACATAGAACGAACTGCTAAACACACTTGCAACCGCCATATTTATAGCTGACTTCCCTGCACCAGGTGGCGCCGAATACATCACACAGTCAACCTCATCAAAAGCCTTAATTATCTTCTCTATCGTCTCCTTCTGATACTTCCTGTACCTGTCAAACCTGAACTCGTAATTCAAATTTACTCCACCTCAGCAAGCTGCTCATCTACCCATTCCTCAAGCTTCCGCTTAAGCACCAACCTGACAATCTTCCCTTCTCCCTTTATCTTATTCTTCATTCTCTCATACACACCCCTGTCAACATACCCACCTATTCTCTTTATTCTCTCAGGCATTTCTTAACCACCTCCTCTACAATCTTATTAGAGGTATACGCAAACCTCTCCTTAATCTCTCTCACCTTCTCCTCTGTCTCCTCATCCATCTCAATAAGCACCCTTATTTTATTCTCCCTTTCCTTTTTCCACATCTATACCACCTCCTCATCCTCTTCTTTCAACATATCTTCCAGCCTATCAATCCGCTTACTCAGCTTCTCAAGATACCAGCGCACATCAACAAGGTACCGATCTATCTCATCAGCATAATACCGCACATCACTAATAATTTTCTGTATATCTGCCATTATACCACCTCCTTAAAGAAACAATTTTTCTAACTTACGCTGTGCCATCTGAAGACATCGTAACAAATCATTAGCACCATTCTCTGCTTCATAAAAATTTCCTCTCTCTATATCAATGCACACTGAACGTATATACCGCAGTGCTAAACACTGATAATACCTACCTATCGACTTACTATCACCATCATCACATTCTGGTAATCTTACATTACATAGATCCTGAACTTTTCTCAGTCTACTGTTCATCTCTTCTATAATCACTGTTCCATCGCCAGATTGTGATAATGTAATAGGCGATTGTTTCCACAACTCTAAACACACTTCATCCAAACCAGGTATTCTGATCATAATACTGTTTCTTGTCTTATCACTTCTTTCCATTATACCACCTCCTTCAACATATACGGCGCCACAAGGTACATCTCTGGCGGATAATATCCCCATCCATACAGAAGCAACGGTTCTCCTTCAACATCCACCCGATAAGCATAATAAGCACCACTGGCTACTGCATCTATAGCCTTTGCTCTTGTAGCTTTAACAACCTCATAACACACATCAAACTCATCCTCCACCATCAAATAATCAGTAATCTTCTTCGTTTCCCTAGGTCTCAGAGAAACAACAAAAGGCATAAGACGCACTTTTTCCATCTCTGCACACAATTCAATATCTCCAGCACTTATCACCGCTATATACCTCCCTTCTCCAGCAACCAGCTCCCTTATCGCTTCTTTATCCTCCAGCACTGCTATATGCTCATTAATTTTCTCCACTTTTATCTTTATTTCTTTGTTCATCAATACCACCTCTCAAATGACGTATATGAGCACTAATATCATCATCAAGCACAATCGAAATAAAAGGACTATCACAGCACCCACATGCATCAACACACAGATGATACCTTCTGCATAGCTCTTCATACTCATCCAGAAACTGATCTTTGTTACTTATACATTCACTTCTGCACTCCTGACACACTTCATCTATCAACTGATATGATCCAAAAAGCTTCCCACACAACAAACATCTATGCATCATTATACCACCAACCACTCCTTCTTGAACCCTGTAACCTTTTCTATCTCATCAAACAGTACCTTCAGATCACCAACCTCCTTTATCCACTCCTCACTTGTCTTATCTATAAACCTGTTCTTAACAACCTGAAACTTCCTTTTTCCTCCAACAATCTTCACATTAACAACTATATCTGCCATCGCTGGTAACATCTTCAATCCATCAGGCACCTTCTTTCCTGTAGGCTTATCTCCAACATACTCATCCTTCATTCCCTCTGTTATAACAAATGTCTTTTCTCCGGCATAACTATAAAACAACTCTCTCCCAAGATCATAAACCTTTCCCCACTCTGTAACTGGATAAATCTTCTTCACCTTCTTATCCTCTGATCTTCCCTCATTAACTCTCCTTATATACTCTCTTGCCAGCACATCTCTCAAACTATCACCAGTATCAATACAAACCACCGGTACCTCACATTCCTCTATCACATTACACAACTGCTCATACTCACTGACCCTGTAATACCTCTCCCCAAACTCATCACCATACACCTTCCACGCAGCCACCTCTGCATCACCGTTTATCGTCGTATCCAGCATAACACTATTCCCTAAACTCATCGCAGCATGACTCTTTCCAACCCCTGTCTCCCCAACAATCAGAACAAACAAACTCCTTTTCACTCCATACCCTCCATAAGCTTCTCTACTGCTTCTCTGACCATACGCATGAACCTCTCAACAATAATATCAACATCAGTTCCTTCAAGTATAACCCTATCATTATGAACCAGAGACAACGCCAGAGGCATTCGTCCCCACAACTTCAAACACACTCTACTCAAATCAGGCAACGTAACTACTATTTCATTCTCCACTCTACCACCTCCAAAAAATTAAATATAAAAAACAAGCTTTTCGCTTGTTTCTATTTCTTTTTTCGCTTCCCTCATCTGCTCAACGAACTTCTCAACATGCTCCTTATTTGCACTATAACCATATTCTCTATACCCTATCCACCATGAATCACCATCCTTCCTTGTATGCAATGCTACATTATCACCAAACTTCCTATCAACCCTATTAAGCACCCTTTCCAGCATATCCAGACTATCACTGCTTATAATGTACCTTACAACTCCATCCCTTTCAACCGTTCTTTCAAACTCAACCTTCATTCCCCTGTAACCTCCTCACAACAACCTCAACATGCTCTGCATCATCAACCTCAGTAACAACCGGCACAACCGTCGGTGTTATATCAACACTATCCCTAATCTTCTCAGCAAGCACTGCCAACCCTGGAAACGCAAGCTCTGCATGCTCCGGCTTAATATCAAAACTAATCAACAGACCACACTTACCTGTCTCCCTAACTCTCTCCACAAACCTCCTGTATATATCAGCCGCCTCTTCCAGATTCCTCATATCCTCACCTCATCTTCCTCTGCAACCGCTTCCCTCTGTTCTACTCCTACCGTTGCTGGCTCCTCTGGGAACTTCTCAGCCACTTCTCCTGTATCCGTTACATAGTACCTCTTATAACCTCTCTCTCTTCCTTCTGGTACCACTGTCTTATATCCTATCCATATTACTTTATTCAACCATTCATCTGCCAGCCATAGCACACCATCATCATCTCTCTTTCCAAACTTCCTTGCCAGCGTATTTCCAGCCACACTCGAACTGACCTCACTTATTATATACTCCGTCTCCCTGTCTTCTGGATCACACACTACCAGCCCAACATTCCTTATCTTTTCCCCTGTATACTCTCCTGTCTCGAAATCCACTTTGTAACCACCTTCATACTCTCCCAGTCCTCTGACAACCACCTTATACATCATTCCCTCTTCCATTTCAAAAGGCACTCTTCCAATCACCACAGCCTTATCTTTCTCTTCATCTATTTTTCTTGCCTCAACCATTCTCAAACCTCCTGCCCTTACGGGCATGCAGGCGTGAGGAATCGAACCTCACCAAGGAACCATCACCACCTGCATTTTCCAATTCTATAATACCAACATTCTTCTGGATTATCTTTCAAACATCTCTTATTTTCCTCGTCCCATTCCTCACAGTACTCCTGCTCATAAGGATTCATACCACCTCACCACCTCATCACTCAACGGCTCATATATCCAGCAGCTTCCATACTCATACCCGCACTCCGGACACTTCCCCATCATCTCCAGCCTCTCTTCCAAACTTTTAGCATAAAACTCTTCCCTCATTTCTCTTATCCTCCTCTCCTGGTGCTCACACCCAGCCCTCAAATTATTCAGATGCCACCTGTCCCAGTACTCAACCACCTTCTCTGCCATCTCATCAAGCTCTCCTCTCTCAACTGCCTTCCTTATTTCATCCTGTATCTGCCCACGTGCAATAACCTTCCTTGCAACCGGACTCCTCACTTCACCAACAAAACTGATAACCTCCCTTCCCTTCTCATCCTCTTTCATCTCTATTTCCACCTCAACATGCACTTTACTTTTATACCCATACCTGCTTCCATCCATCTTACCAAGATACAGTTTCTTTTTCATTTTATCACATACCTCTCCATATCTTTCATTACACTTCTAACATCCTGCAAACCACACTTCAACTCTCTCAATTCATAGACCAGCCTCTCATAACCGCTATGATACTCCAGAGCCTCCAACAAAATATCTACCAGATACAATAACCCTCCCAAAAACCTGTTAACCTCAATATACTTCTGCAAATAAACAGGACGATCATAAAAATCAATAAAATTAATAAACTTATGAACCTCATTCGCAACCACCCACACAACAGCCGTACTAAACCCTAACCTATCTCTGCATTCCTCATGCTCCTCTGGACACTCCATCCACTTCTTACACTGTTCATTATGACAGTACCTGAGCAACCTCTCTCTGCAATCATCCAACTTCATAACCTTCTCAAACACTTCAACCTTCATGTCCTACTCTTTCCTCCTTAAAACACAATATTCTTCCCCGACCTCTAGACATTCATCACACACCTCTGGATTACAAGCTGGAACATGAGGACAAAAGCAAGGAGGCTCATCGCAAGGCTCATCCCAACACTCGTCCTTTAAATCCCACACTTTGTCTGGCTTAATCCTTCCCATTATACCACCCATTATCTTCATACTGCCTCTTTATAACAACCACCTGCCTATCACCATCAACCTTCACTTCCACCTCTGGATCTCTTTCATACTGCTCTAACTCTTCTGTCGTCATCTCCTCAAACGGCACCGTTATTACTAACAGATTCATCATCCTCCTGTTCATTATTCTACCTCCTTAACTCCAACAAGCAACCTAAGACTCTCTACCATCTGCCACAACGGACAGCACTTCCTCGCTCGAGTGTCCCCGACACACTCACATGTGTTTGGCATTGTTTCATTCCTACACAGCGCACAAAAAAAGTTACTATTAGAAAAAATACACCTGAATTCACTCATTCACTCCACCTCCTAATACTCTGGCTCTATCTCAGCCATACAACTACAAAGCGCTTCCTTTGCAAACTCTGGTACCTCCCCTTTCCACTTCTCAACTACATAACTGTCATTAAGCACAAAAAGAACACCATACCCACACCGATGCTTCCCGCTGTTACTAATATCCTCCCAGGAGACAAAATATTTCCCAGGAAGCAAAAACCATACGTCTGTCCAGTGATTTCCCGTTTTGCTGGACTCTGTCCTATGTGGCTTAAGTTCCTTCTTCTGCCTTAATGAAAACACTCTGTATTGCGTATATGCGCCCATACCTGTACTCCTACCACCAAATCTTATCTCCACAGCTTGGGACATTTTTCCCGTGCTGTCATTCATCTGTCTCTTATACACATCTCCGAGCCCACGAGACTAGGCATGATCTCGTATGCCGTCTTCTGCTTGAA
>CBFDTJ010000041.1:0-13370 GCA_965612865.1 uncultured bacterium | reverse complement strand
TTTTTCAAGCAGAAGACGGCATACGAGATCATGCCTAGTCTCGTGGGCTCGGAGATGTGTATAAGAGACAGGAATTCCACCGCCAGGGGACTTGAGAAACTGTATTGCTGCACTTTCAGAGAGTGAGGAATTCTTAAAAGACCTCTTCCAGTACAGATTTAAGGAAGGTGAAACCCTTCAGGGACACTCCCTTGGAAATCTCATAATAGCAGCTTCAATGAAGTTAAAGGGTGGGCTTCTTCTTGGAGTAAGTGAACTTGAGGAAGCTCTTAATCTCTCAGGGAGAGTTATTCCTGTATCTGAAAGTGTGCTTACCCTTGTCGGAGAATTTGATGATGGAGAAAGGATTGTTGGTGAAACAAACATAAGAAGAAAGGGTGGAACAATTGAAAAAATATACATAGAGCCACCATACGCAAAGCCAACTATAAGGGTTCTTTCTGAAATTGAAAATGCAGAACTTATAACCTTTGGACCGGGGAGTTTGTTCTCATCAGTTATACCACCCCTTCTCTTTGGACCTATTATAACAGCGTTGAAAAAGACCAGAGCAAAAAAGGTATATATACTTAACATAATGACAGAGAAGGGGGAAACAGATAACTTCACTGCCTCCATGCATGTTAAAAAGATATTTGAACACACAAATGGAAAAATTTTTGATTACATTATTGTAAACACAGGCAAAATCCCTGAATTTTATCTCAAAAAGTATGAAAGATATGATTCCAAACCTGTATATGTGGATGAAGAAAAACTTAAAGAAATGGGCTTAAAGGTGATTAAAGGTAATTTTGTAAAGATAGAAGAGGGATACATAAGACACGACCCAAACAAAATAAAAGAGACCCTCTTAAAGATTATTAAAAAATGAGAGAACCCTCCTTTACCTCTCTTGTTAAGAAGGAGCTTATCTCCTTTCAACCCATAAATGAAGATGAAATTCTTGCAGAAGTAAAAGGCATACTTCTTGCATCTGGTCTTGTGGTACTTAAAAGGGATTCCATTGATATAGTTTTTAAATCCACAGATCCTCAAATATTAAGAAGGATTATCCTCTTATCAAAGAAGATCATGGGTAATGAAAGAGAGGTTCTCGTGGAGAAAGGTAAAAGACGGAAATTTTATAAACTTATACACAGCTTTAATAAGAGAAACTTCTTTCTTTCTGGAATAATAGATAATGATGACCTTAAGGTACACTTTAAACCCAAAAGCGAGAAGGAAGCATCTGCATTTTTAAGAGGTGTGTTTCTTGGATGTGGAACAGTTACAGACCCAAGGAAAGAGTACTACCTCGAACTGAGACTCTCTGAAGATTCCTCCTTCTTTGAAATAATGGAACTTGTTCAGATACTCCACTTTAACTTCAAGTCAAGGATAAGAAGAAACAAAAGAGTCCTTTACCTTCAGTCAAGAAATGGAATTAAGGAATTCCTCGGATTTATAGGTGCATCTTCTTCTTTTCTCTCCCTCCTCGATCAGGAAATAAAAATGGACCTAAAGGAATCCCTCACAACAAAGATAAACTATGAGATGCGGAACATAGGAAAGATTGTAGATTCATATTTAAAAATTAGAGATGCTATACTTTTCTTAAAGAAAGAAGGAGTTTTCAACAATCTCACTCCTGCTCTAAAGAAAGCAGCTGAGGTAAGACTTAAATATCCTGACAAGAGCTTGAGAGAGGTTGCAGGTATTATTGGAATCTCCAAATCTGCCCTCAATCATAGATTGAGGAGAATCTTAAAGATAAAGGAGAAGTTAAAGGGTGGAACTAAGAAGAGAAGTTAAACAGATTCAAAAACTTACATTAAGAAAAAATCTGATACAGCTAATGAGGCTGTATCATGCTCCTCTTTTAGAGCTAAGGGAAATATTGAACCAGGAATGGGAGGAGAATCCTTTTTTAGAAGTTACAGAAACAAAAGATGAAATTGACATAGATGAAGACTCTATAAATTTTGAGGAGAAAGGAAACATAATAATTTATGAGTCTTTTCTGAAAGAAGAAAAGGGATTAAAGGATTACCTTGAGGAACAGCTGGTCCTCTTTGACTTTTCTCAGGATGAAGAAGAAATTGCAAGATTCATCATAGGAAACACAGATGAGCATGGATTCCTTCCTCTCTCACCTAAAGAGATAGAAAAGATACTGAAAAGGGATATAGAAAGTATAGAATCTGTTCTTGAAACTTTAAAAAGGGAACTTCATCCTCCTGGAGTTATTGCAAGAGATATAAAAGAGGGAATAATAATTCAACTTATAAGGGCTGGACTGATTAAAGATCTGAAAGAGGCGGAGAAAAACATAGATAGACTTTTAAAAGGAGAGAAAGTCCCTGAAAGTTTTCTGGAAAAGATAAAAAAAATCTCCATATACCCGGGAGATATTATAGACAGGAGTAAAAATCTATACATAACACCTGAGCTTTACCTGAAAATTATTGATGGAGAGATAAAGGTGTTCTATAATGAAAAAATATTACCGAAAGTTAAATTTAATAAAAACCTTTATGATGACATGCTTATGAAATTAAAGTTTTTATCAAGAGAAGAGAGAAAGTTTATAAAAACAAAGGCTAAGGACGCAAAAAACCTTGTATTTTTAGTAGAGGAGAGGAAGGAAAAGATATTAAGAATTGCCCAGTATCTTATAGATAAACAAAAGGATTTCTTTCTTAAAGATGGGTATCTGAATATTTTGACTCTGAAGGATGTATCCAGCGACTTGAATCTATCCATCTCCACTGTATCAAGAATAATACATGAGAAATACATAGATACACCTAAAGGCGTCTTCCCGCTCTCTTTCTTCCTTGGGAAAGATAAAGTGAAGAGAGGAGTGTTTGGAACAAAGGTAAAGATGCTTATAAAGAAACTTATAGATGAGGAGGATAAAAATAAGCCTCTTTCTGACGGAGAAATAGCAAAAAGGTTAGAAAAATTTGGTATATTTATAAAAAGAAGAACAGTCAACAAGTATAGAGAAGAAATGGGCATTCCCTCAAAAATAGTAAGAAAAAGGAGGAAGAGTAATGAGAGTAGCCATTAATGGATTTGGAAGAATCGGGAGACAAGTATTTAAAGTGCTAAAGAAAAAGTATCCTGGAATTGAGGTTGTAGCTGTAAACGACCTTTTTGATCTGCCAATGCTAATTCATCTTTTAAAATACGATTCTAACTATGGAAGTTTTGACGCAGAGGTTGAAGTTAAAGAAGACAGATTTATTGTAGATGGAAAGGAAACTCTTTTCTTAAGAGAGAGAAATCTTTTAGATCTCCCGTGGAAGGATTTAGGGATTGAGGTAATTATTGAATCAACTGGAGTTTTTACAGATGGAGAGAAGGCAAAGGATCACCTTGAAGCAGGGGCAAAGAAAGTTGTGATCACTGCGCCAGCAAAAAATGAAGATATAACCATTGTTCTTGGTGTAAATGAGGATTTGTATGATCCAAAAAAACATAGAATTATTTCCAACGCTTCCTGCACAACAAATTCCCTTGCCCCGGTGGTTAAAGTGCTTCACAAAAACTTCGTAATTGAGAAGGGGCTTATGACAACAATACATTCATATACAAACGATCAAAGACTTCTTGATGCTCCTCATAGAAAAGATTTTAGAAGGGCAAGAAACGCCGCAACAAACATAATCCCCACAACAACCGGTGCTGCAAAGGCTGTAACTGTAGTGATTCCTGAGCTTAAGGGTAAATTAAACGGAGTGGCTATGAGAGTTCCAACTCAGACAGTCTCCATCACTGATTTCACCTGTGTTGTCAGTAAGAACACAACTAAAGAGGAAGTGAATAAAGTTCTTAAAGAAGCATCAGAAACCTATCTTTCTGGTATTCTTGGTTACTCTGAAGAGCCATTGGTATCTACTGATTTTCGTGGAAGCGAGTTTTCTGGAATAATCGATGCTCTACTCACAGAGGTTATAGAAGGAAATCTTGTGAAAGTTTTCTCCTGGTATGATAACGAGTGGGGATACTCCACAAGGGTGGCAGATCTTGTGAAATTTATATTTGAAAAGGGGGTTTAGATGCAGTTAAAAACTCTGAAAGAGGTAAGTTTGAAGGGAAAAAGAATTCTTTACAGGGTGGACTATAATGTCCCCCTTACTGATGATGGGAGAGTAAGAGATAATACAAGAATAAGAGCTACCATACCTACATTAACCCATCTTCTTAAAGAAGGTGGCAGAGTAATAATAATCTCCCATCTTGGAAGACCTAAAGGAAGAAAAATCTCTTCCTTTTCTTTAAAACCTGTCTCAGAAAAACTTTCTGAAATTATAGGAAAGGAAGTAAAATTTATTGATGACTGTATAGGAGAGAAGGTAAAAGAGGCATGCGCCTCTCTGAAAGACGGAGAAGTATTGATGCTTGAAAATCTGAGGTTTTATCCTGGTGAAGAAAGCGCTGATGAAAAATTTGCAGAAGAACTTGCAGAACTGGGAGATATATATGTAAGTGATGCCTTTGCTGTGGCACATAGAGCACATGCATCAGTTTTCGTTCTTCCCACAATCCTTCCCTCCTTTGCTGGATTCCTGATGGAGAAAGAGGTAAGTTTCTTATCAAAACTTATTGAAGAACCTGAAAGACCTTTTGTACTTATTATAGGGGGAGCTAAAATATCCGATAAAATTGGAGTACTAAAAAACCTTTTGAATAAAGTTGATACCGTACTTATAGGGGGAGGTGCTGCCTTCACCTTTATAAAAGCAGAGGGGTATGGTATTGGAAGCTCCATATTTGAAAAAGAAATGGAGAACGTTGCAAAAGAGGTTTTAACTGAAGCCAGTGAAAAGAATGTTAAACTTTTGCTTCCCCTTGATATACATGTGGCAGAGGAATTGAAGGAGGGAGCAGATAAAAGGGTTGTGCCAGTAGAAAAGATACCTTACGATTGGTATGGGCTGGATATTGGACCAAAAACCATAAAACTCTTTACTGAAGAAATAGAAAAAGGGAAAACCATCTTCTGGAGTGGACCAATGGGAGTTTATGAGATGGAGGATTTCGCAGATGGAACCAGAGCAATTGCTACTGCAGTTTCTGAGAATAAATACACAAAGGTTGTTGGAGGTGGAGATACAATCTCAGCCTTGAACAAATTTGGATTGCTGAATAAGATGACTCATGTCTCCACAGGCGGTGGAGCATTATTAAGGTTCCTTGAAGGGAAGGAACTACCCGGTATAAAAGTGCTTCTAAAGGAGTAAATATGAAGATTATACTTGACGATTTTCAAAAACAGAGCATAAAGGAGGAGGAAAAACAAAAAAAGTTTGATGCAATAATTCTGGGAGGGGGACCTGCTGGATTAACTGCAGGAATATATGCCAGAAGGTTTGGCTTATCAACACTTTTAATTGAAAAACTGGGTATAGGAGGACAGGCTTCTGTCACAGACATAATAGAGAATTATCCCGGATTTCCACAGGGAATAAGTGGTGAGGAGCTTACCAAAAAATTTGAAGAGCAGGCAGAAAGATTTGGAGTAGAAATAATTTTTGATGAGATAAAAGAGATAAAACTCACCCATCCCATAAAACTTGTCTCTGAAGACAATGAATTTGAAGCAGAGGGTTTAATAATTGCCACAGGTGCAGATCCAAAAAAACTTGGTGTTCCTGGTGAAAAGGAACTTACGGGTAAAGGAGTTTCATATTGTGCAGTATGTGATGCCTTTCTCTTTAAGGATAAAAATGTACTTGTGGTTGGAGGAGGAGACTCTGCAATAACAGAGGCTTTATATCTTACCAAATTTGCAAAAAAGGTTTATGTAATACATAGAAGGGATAAACTTCGTGCCGCAAAGTATCTTCAGGATAGAGCTTTTGAAAATGAAAAGATTGAATTTATATGGAGCTCTCTGGTTAAAGAAATAAAGGGAGAAAAGAGGGTAGAAGGTGTAACAATATATGATAAGGTTAAGGATACCACATGGGAACTTGAAATTGATGGAGTATTCATATACATTGGTCTTACCCCGAATACAGATCTCTTTAAAGGAAAAATTGAGCTGGACAAAAACGGCTTCATAATAACAGATGAAGAGATGAGAACAAATGTGAAGTTTGTTTATGCCGCAGGAGATGTGAGAAGAAAATCCTTAAGACAGGTTATCACAGCAAGTGCAGATGGAGCCATCGCTGCCAATTCATTATTCAATGACTTAGAAGGATAAAAGAGACTTTTAATGTTAAAACTTGTGGGAGTAAGTAAGATTTATGGGAACAATGCTGCTCTCTCAAATGTTAGTTTTGAGGTTAAAAAGGGAGAGTTTGTATTTGTAGTTGGTCCCTCTGGAGCAGGTAAATCTACACTTCTTAAGCTCATACACAAGGAGATAGAACCTACAAGTGGAGAAATTTTCTTTAATGGAGAGTCTCTTAAAGAGTATGACAAGAAAATATACCTCTTAAGAAGAAAGATAGGGATGATATTTCAGGATTTTAAACTTTTTAAGAGAAGGAATGTCTTTGAGAATGTATCTTTTCCCCTTGAATCTATGGGGTATCCATTTTCATACATAAGAGAAAGAGTGGATAAAACTCTAAAAGAGGTTGGCATCTACGAAAAGAGAAACAGTTTCCCACACACCCTTTCAGGTGGAGAGGGTCAGAGGGTCTCAATAGCAAGAGCACTGGTGATGTCTCCTCTTATACTTCTTGCTGATGAACCAACTGGAAACCTTGACTGGAAAACATCATTTTCTTTGATGGATCTGTTTATGGAAATAAACCAGATGGGAACAACAATAATTATGTGTACACATAATGAAGAGATAGTTAGAAGATACAACAGAAGAATAATCTATTTAAGAGAAGGAAAGAAGGTGTATGAAAAGTTTCCTCGTATTAATTAGGGAGATAAAAGAGGCTTTTATAAACATAAAGAGGGCAGGTTTCTTAACCTTTATAACAATACTCGTTATAACTATTTCTCTCTACAGTATAGGAATGATTTACTTCTTCTATCTTTACTCCAGCCGAGTGAGAGAGGGTATAGAAAACAGAATAGAGGTTTCATTCTACATAGAAAAGAGTGTGACAGAGGAGAGGATAGAGGAAATAAAAAAGGAAATTTCTCTTCTTCCTGAAGTAGAAAATGTAAGATACATCTCTCCTGAAGAATCCCTGGAGGAATTAAAAAAGGAGTATCCAGAGTATGCATCCCTCTTCTCAGATTTAAAAGAAAATCCTCTCCCTCCAACATTCTTTGTAAAACCAAGATCAATATTTTCAATAAAACTCCTCACAGAAAAGGTGAATGAGATTCCGGAGATAAAGGGATTCTTTTATTCAAAGGAACTCGTGGATAAGCTCATATTCTCAATAAAAACCTTTTCCATATTAAGTTTAATAATTGTTTTTATTTTTATAGGAATTTTTGTATTTTTCATAGGAGTTAACATAAATCTTTCAATTTTTAACAGAAGGGAAGACATTGAAATAATGAAACTCCTGGGAGTCCATCCAAATTTTATAAGGATTCCCTTCATCATAGAGGGAATAGTACTCTCCATAATATCTGGCGTACTCTCCTCTTTTCTACTCTATAAATCCTATATTGAAATCTCCTCTCTTCTCAACATGGTTCTTCCATTTATAAAGGTAAATTTCTACGATTTAAGAGGATTTAACCCATACATCATGGTAAACACCATTGGACTTCTAACCTCTATTGCTGTATCCTTCTTTATACTGAGGAAATATTTGAAAGAGGTGTATCCATGAATAAAAAGATTCTCCTTCTAATTCTAATCGTCTCTCTTATAATCCCAATCTTTTCAGTACATGGTGAAAAAGGAATCACCGAGGAAAAGAAAATTCTAAATGAGCTCAAAAATACAGTCACAAGAATAAAAAGAAAGTTAAAAGAAACTGAAGAGTATAAAAAAACCATTCTTGGAGAAATTGAAGACATTCAATCTAAAATAAAAGACATAAGTGTTAAGCTTTCAAACCTTGAAAAGGAGATAAGTGATATATCTGAAGAGGTGGAGTTAAGACAGAGCAGGATTGATTTACTTAGAATGAAACTTCAGAGAAAGGAAGAGGAGATAAGCGATAGAATCTTCCTTCTGTATAAAATGCGCATGGAAGAACCGTGGGAGTTATACTTTACAGCAGATTCAATAACTGAACTTCTAAACAGAGTAAACATGCTGAACATTTTAATAAAATTCACAGAGACTGAGCTTGAAAATCTCAAAAAAGAGAAGGAAGAACTCATAAAAGAGAAGGTAGAACTTGAAGAGAGAAAGAGCCTTCTTGAATCAAAGAGAGAGGAGGTTCAGAATCTTAAGGAGAAACTCTCAAAAGAAGAGGAAAAGAGAAATGCTCTCCTTAATGAGCTGGGAGAGAAGGAAGAAGAGTATAAAAAAGAAATAACTATTCTAAAAAAGAAAATAGAGGAAGAGGAAAAAAAGATTCAGGAGATGATTAGAAGAGCAGAACTTGAAAAGAAGCTTCCAGAAGTTGGTAATTTAATCTGGCCTGTCAAGGGACCTGTTGTTTCAAAATATGGCTGGAGAATTCATCCAATATACAGAACAAGAATGTTTCATCACGGAATAGACATAGATGCTAAAACTGGAACACCAATTAAAGCAGCAGCAGATGGAATTGTTATATACAGTGGCTGGCTTGGAGGATATGGAATATGTGTTATGTTAAAACATGGTGGAGATGTTTCTACAGTTTATGGACATTTGCAATACTCCATTGTAAAGATAAATCAATTTGTTAGAAAGGGACAGATTATAGGATATGTCAATAATACAGGGTTATCCACAGGTCCACATCTTCACTTTGAGGTTAGAATTGATGGAAAGACTGTGGATCCACTTAAGTGGTTACCTTAAAGGAAAGGAGAGGATGAGATGAGCAAAAAGTCCATTATTATATTAATCATTATATTTCTATTGTTCTCTGTTTTCAGTTACTTTGTAGGCTTTTACACAGGAAAAGGTCTTTCAAGCCCTATAGAACCATTCTCATCAAGTAAATTTAAACTTCTTACAGAGGTTGCAGAGTACATAGAGGAAAGATTTGTGGATAAGAAGACAGAAATTGATCTCTGCAGGGGTCTCGTAAAATCTTTAGATGATCCCTATTCTGAGTTTTATACTCCAGATGAGTTTGCCTCTTTTCAGGAAGAAACACGCGGTGAGTATGTAGGAATTGGAGTGCTTATAGGTGTTAGAGAGGGAAAAGTAAAGATACTTATGGTGTTTAAGAATTCACCTGCAAAGGAAGTCGGACTTCCTGAAGGCGCATACATTATGGAAGTTGACGGGAAAAATATAAAAGGAATGTCTCTCGATGAAGTTGCAAACCTTGTCAAAGGAAAAGAGGGAACATATGTTGATTTAAAGGTTGAAAAAGACGGTAAACTCTTATCCTTTCACATACAGAGGAGAAAGGTAACTGCTGAATCTGTGATGGTAAAAAGGCTCAATGAAGATATCGGATACATGAAGATAATATTCTTTATACCTTCAACTCCAGGAGAGGTTAAAGAGGCTTTCAATAAACTTAAAGGAATGAAGGGTCTAATTCTTGACTTACGCGGTAATCCAGGAGGATTACTCTCATCAGTGGAGGGAGTGGCTGGCTACTTTATTCCAGAGGGACCGCTTCTTTACATTCAGAGAAAGGATGAAAAGGAAGAGAGAGTCTCAAGAGGACCGGGAATAAAAATTCCGCTTGTTGTACTCATAGATGAGAACACCGCCTCTGCAGCTGAAATACTGTCTGGGGCCATAAAAGATAGAAATGTCGGTACCCTTGTTGGAACAAAAACCTATGGAAAAGGTGTTATTCAGACAATATTCAATCTATCAGATGGATATGGATTAAAGATTACTACCGAGAGATACCTAACTCCAAACATGTATTCGCTTGACAAGAAGGGTATTGAACCAGATATAGAAGTAAAATACACTGATGAAGATTTAAAGAAGGGTATTGACCCTCAATTAAATAAAGCCCTTGAAATAATTAAAGAAAAGATAGGGGAATAAAATGCTTATAGTAATATCCGGTCCATCAGGTGCAGGAAAGGGAACCATAATTAAAGAAGTGCTAAAGAGGAAACCGGAGATTATCTATTCAGTTTCATACACCACAAGACAAAAAAGAGAAGGTGAAGAAAACGGAAAAGATTACTTTTTTATCTCAAAGGAGAAGTTTGAAGAAATGATAAAGAATGGAGAATTCCTTGAATGGGCCAAGGTGTATGATTATTACTATGGAACAAGCAAGGAATTTGTTCTTAAAAGACTAAGAGAGGGAAAGGATGTTATTCTTGAAATTGAAATTCAGGGTGCAAGAAAGGTTAGAGAAGTTTTTGATAGAAAAAATACCATTTTTATTTTCATTGCTCCTCCAAGTTTCAAAGAGTTAAAAAAACGCATAGAAAAAAGGAGGAGGGGAGAAACTGAAGAAGAGATTAAAAAGAGACTTAACTTTGCAAAGGAAGAGATAAAAGAAGCAGAGAAGTATGATTACATAGTGATAAATGACGACGTTGATAGAGCAGTTGAAGAAGTTTTATGTATAATTAATAGAGAAAAAGGAGGTGAAGATTTTGAAGAGAATAAACTTTGATAACTTATTAAAGGTGGTTAATGGAAACAAATATATTCTTACAATAGGTATCTTTAAGAGGGCTAAAGAGTTGTTTAAACTCTATCCCTCTCCACACAGATCTCCTGCATCTTTTATAGATGATGCAGCGGAGGAAATAGAGGGAAATAAAGTTGAAATCACTCATAAATAAAAAGATACTTCTCGGTATAACCGGGGGGATTGCTGCATATAAAATTCCTTTTTTAATTAGAGATATTATTAAAAAAGGTGGACTCGTAAAATGTATACTGACAGAGGGAAGTAAAGAATTTGTAACTCCCACCACCCTGAAGACACTAACCAAACAAAAAGTGTATATGGATGAGTTTGATATTGAAGAAGGAGTTATTCCTCATACCACACTATCAAAGTGGCCCGACGTGTTTGTAATTGCTCCAGCAACTGCAAACACAATCTCAAAACTTGCAGGTGGCATAGCAGATAACCTTTTGACTCTGGTAGGACTGGATACAAGAAAACCTGTTCTTATAGTCCCATCCATGCATGAAAATATGTATAATAACGAGATAACACAGAAGAACCTTGAGATACTTAAAAAGAGGGGGTTTAACATCCTCGAGCCTGAAGAGGGTGAGCTTGCCGGTGGAGACAGAGGAAAGGGAAGATTGCCTGAGATAGAAAGAATTACTTTTGAAATTGAAAAAATCCTTGAAAAGAAAGATTTTCTAAATAAAAAGATAGTGGTTACGGCAGGTGCAACAAGGGAATACATTGACCCTGTAAGATTTATTTCAAATCCTTCCTCTGGAAGAATGGGATTTTCCCTTGCCAGAGAGGCAAGTTTAAGGGGTGGGGATGTTGTTTTAATCAGTGGAAAGACTTTTCTTACTCCTCCCTATGGAGTTAACTTCATAGAGGTTGATAGTGCAGAGGATATGAAAACTGAGGTATTTAAGCACTTTGACGATTTAGATTACCTCATTATGGCAGCAGCAGTTTCAGATTTTTCTCCATCAAATGTGGTTCAGGAAAAAATCAAAAAGGACTCCTTCAACTTCACTCTTTCACTATCACAAACACCTGATATTTTAAAGGAGGCAGGTGAAAGAAAGAAGCACCAGAAACTTGTTGGTTTTGCCCTTGAAACTGAAAATCTTTTAGAAAACGGGTACAGAAAGTTGAAGGAGAAAAACCTTGATATGATCGTGATAAACGAACCAACAGAAAGCTCGGGTTTTGAGGTGGAAACAAACAAGGTTACCATAATTTTAAGAAATGGTGATGTGTACAGATTCCCTCTCTTATCTAAAGAGGAGGTAAGTAAAATAATCTTTGATTTATTGGAGGGATTATGAACTGGGTTTATATTGAAGATTTAAAAGAACATGAGGGAGAGGATGTTGAAATCAGGGGATGGCTTTACAACTCAAGATTTTCAGGAAAACTCGTATTTTTAATAGTAAGAGACGGAACAGGTTTTGCCCAGGGAGTTGTATCTCTAAAGGATGTTGGGGAAGAAATTTTCGAAAGAGCAAAAAAAGCCACTCTTGAATCTACAGTAGTTGTAAGAGGAACTGTAAGGGCAGATAAAAGAGCGCCTGGTGGATATGAAATCCTTGTCAAAGATGTGGAAATCCTCTATCTAACAGAGGATTATCCAATAGGTCCAAAGGAACACGGCGTTGGATTCTTAATGGCTCACAGACACCTCTGGCTCAGATCTAAAAAGCAGTGGGCAATACAACGAATAAGAAATGAACTTGTCAAGGCAATAAGAGACTTCTTTTATGAAAGAAAATTCATTCAATTTGACTCTCCAATACTTACACCCTCTGCATGCGAGGGAACAACCACACTTTTTGATATAGATTACTTTGGAGATAAAGCCTATCTTTCTCAGAGTGGACAGCTCTACAATGAAGTTGGTGCAGCTGCCCTTGGCAAAGTTTACTGCTTTGGTCCAACCTTCAGGGCTGAAAAGTCAAAGACAAGAAGACATCTCATGGAGTTCTGGATGGTTGAACCTGAAGTTGCCTTCCTTGACCTTGATGGAAACATGAAGCTTATTGAGGACTTTGTCTCATACATAATTCAGAGAGTTATTAAGAACAAGGCTTATGAGCTTGAAATCCTTGAAAGAAACACAGAGAGGCTCAAGAAAGTTGTGCCTCCTTTCCCGAGAATAAGCTATGATGAAGCCCTTAAAATCTTGAAGAAAAAGGGAAAGGAAATTCCATGGGGTGAAGATTTTGGAGGAGATGAAGAGACAGCCATATCAGAGGAATTTGAAAAACCTGTTTTTGTGCATAGATATCCAAAGGAGTGTAAAGCCTTCTATATGAAAGAGGACCCAGAGAATCCAAAACTTTCTCTATCTGTGGATTTACTTGCACCTGAAGGATACGGAGAAATAGTTGGTGGTGGACAGAGAGAGGATGATTACCACAAACTCAAAGAGAGAATGAAAGAGGCAGGAATTCCTGAAGAACCATACAGGTGGTATCTTGATTTGAGAAAGTATGGAACATTTCCTCACTCTGGTTTTGGACTTGGAATAGAGAGAACCCTTGCGTGGATAGCTGGCATTCACCATGTAAGGGAAACAATTCCATTCCCAAGACTATTAGAAAAAATCTATCCGTAAACGAAACTTTTTCGGGGGGTTTTGGTTTATATGGGTAAGGAGGCTGTCTCTTATACACATCTGACGCTGCCGACGAAGGCGTAGGTGTAGATCTCGGTGGTCGCCGTATCATTAAA
>CBFDTJ010000040.1:0-13375 GCA_965612865.1 uncultured bacterium | reverse complement strand
TTTCAAGCAGAAGACGGCATACGAGATCATGCCTAGTCTCGTGGGCTCGGAGATGTGTATAAGAGACAGGGGTTATCCTTAAGTTTCTTCCTTAAGTTAGTTATATGAACGTCCACTGCTCTATCAATAACAGGTTCGTCAAAGAGTGAATAAACCGAGTTTAATATCTCTTCCCTTGAGATAACTCTGCCCCTTTTCTTAATGAGAGCCATAAGTATTTTAAATTCCAGAGAAGACAAATTGAGTTCTCTATCATCAAGAAAAACCTTAAATCTTTTAGGATATACCGTTAAATTCTTTATCTTTATAATTTCGCCTTCTCCAGCTCTTCTTAAAACAGCTTTGACTCGTTCCAGCAATTCTTTAAAGGAAAAAGGTTTTACAATATAATCATCTGCTCCCTTCCTAAACCCTACAATTTTATCTTCCTCTTCTCCCTTTGCAGTTACGATTATTACTGGTATCTCTGATTCTTTTCTAATTTCAGAGAGGACTTTATAGCCTGAAAAGTCTGGAAGCATTAAGTCAAGTATTATAAGGGATGGCTTTTCTTCGTAAAACAGTTTCAATCCTCTATTGGCATCCTCTGCAAGCATTACATCAAAGCCATCCCTTTTAAGGTAGAGAGATATAAGTTTCCCTATTTCCTTGTCATCCTCTATTACAAGAATTCTCATTTTCTTACACCATTAAATATACAACATTTACGGTGGATTTAAATTAAAGAGAAGGGAAATATACCCTTTAGCGTTCCAAAGAGTATGATAAGTATTATTATAATTGCTATAACAAGCTCTCTTTTTAATACCAGTTTTTTTCTTAAGTAGGAGAGGAATATTTTCCAGTTGAAGTAAAGGTGTAGTATAACAAGTATGGCAAGAAAATAACCAAAGACATCATGAAGAGATTCAAGTTTCCATTTATTTACACCAATCAAATTCCAGCTTACCTCCCTTGCTATTCTTCCAGAAGGAGAAATGTACAATCCAATTCCAGTGATCAAAACTATTATAAAAGATAAGGTTACAAGAAAACTTACTGTTGCTCTCATATTAAACTTTTTCATGAGTTACCTCCTTAAATTGTTTTTATCAATAATAGCTAAGGATTGTTAAGGAATTATAAAGGAGAGTTTAGTGAGAATTGCAGAAGATATCGTTTGTCTTGTATTTTTGTGTTTCTGGCTGAATTGTTATATGTGTGAACCCCATTTTTTTCAATAATTTTCTTATTTTTTCTATTATTTTTTCAATCGTATCCATATTCAAATTTTCCTTTAAGACAACATGGGCAGAGAATAGTGTTTCTTCTGATGAGAGGACCCATACATGAATATCGTGCATCTCAAGTATCTCCGGAATTTCTCTCTTTAATTTATAAGCAACAGATTCAATATCAATTTCCTCTGGCGCAGCTTCCATAATGATAAGAAAGCTCTTTTTTAGAATCCTGAATCCCTCTATGATTATGTAAGAGGAGAACACTATTGATATAATTGGATCTATCCAGTTTGCTTTGAAGTAAAACATCAAAATCCCCCCTACTACAACCCCAAGGGAAATTCCAGCATCTGAAAGTAAATGCAAAGTTGCAGCTTTTATATTGAGGTCTTCTTTATGTTTTTCAAGGTGTCCCATGTGTCCTTCTTTAAGAAGAAAAACCGATAGCGAGTTGAAGATGAACGCAAAAAGTCCAACATATATTACATACAGACTGTTAACTTCTCCTCCTGTCAATAGTCTCTTTATGGCTTGATATATGACAAAGGAGAGAATTATTATAAGAAAAGAAGAGTTAATCAGAGCTGCTACAATTTCTGCTCTTTTATACCCAAATGTCATTTTTTTTGATGGTTTTTTCTTTGTGATTCTTATAGCTACAAAAGATAATATGAGGGAACCCACATCTTCAAGATTATGAAGAGCATCAGTTATTAAAGCAAGGGAGTGAGCTATTAATCCAAATATTATTTGGATTAGCACTATGAATAGATTGAGAATAATTACATAAGTTAATCTTTTCTCTTTTTTCATAATTTTTCCTGAACCTATCCTCTGTTTTATACCATATTTCTTGAAAATAGCAAAAATATGGTTATAATTATATACATAAATTTGCTAAAAGAGGTGAATCATGCTTGGTGTAATTTTTGCAACTAAACTAAAGAACACTCTTCCTGAAGTACTTAAAAAGGTAGAGAAAGGCGAGTCCTACATTGTTATAAGAAAAGGGAAACCATCTGCTGTTCTATTAAACATAGAAGAATACGAGAGCCTCGTAGAAACTGTAAGATTTCTTACAAATAAGGAATTTCTGAAAGATTATTTGAAGAGACATGAAAAAGATTGATTTGTATCTTGGAAGAGGATTTTACTCTGATGGAAATAGAGTTTTTTTAAATGGTAAAGAATTTTTTGATCCAAAGTTTAGGGTAAATTTTAAAAAGTTTTCTCTCCTTATTCTCTATGCAAGGAAATTTAATTTGAAAAATCTTTTGACCCTTTTAGATGTATTTTCTACCCCTATTATAAATGATGTAGTGATTGTAGTTGGTAACAGAAAAGAGGAGAAGGCGATTAGAGAAATAGAATTTCTAAATGGAAAAGTAGTGATTAATCCTGATCCCGAGGATGTTTTATACTCCTCTTTAAAAATTGGTTTAAAGGCAGTCAGTATAAGAACAGATTTTCTTATACTTCATTTTGGGACTCTGTATAAGGTAGAAAAGAGAACTATAGATGAAATAATAGAAAGGTCGCTTACCACAAAGAAGGAGATTCTTATTCCTTCCTACAAGGGAAGAAAGGGGCATCCCATAGTCTTTTCAAGGAGTATTATTCCACTCCTTATTTCCCTGAGAAAAGAAAAGGGACTTCCATATCTATTAAAGCACTATGCTGATAGAATAGAGTATTTTCATGTGAATGACAGAAATATTTTAAGGAGGTAAGGATTGAAAAGATTTGCCATCTTTTTAATAATTTTAATCACTCTACTATCTATTGTAGCTTGCAAAGAAAAGGAGAAGGAAGAACTTTTAATCTTTGTTGGGGCAGGAATGAAAAAACCAATGGATGAATTAAAAGGTATATATGAGGAGAAAAACAATGTAAAAATCAATATTGTATATGGTGGTTCTGGTAGTTTACTTTCACAGATTGAAACTACAAGAAGAGGGGATCTCTTTATGCCTGGAAGTATGTATCACTACAAAATTGCTGAAGAAAAGGGTCTGGTTGATAAAGGAGTTGAGTTCTTGTATCATATTCCAGTTATAGTGGTGAAAAAAGGAAATCCCAAAAACATAAAAGGACTTTTAGATTTAACTAGGGAGGGACTCAAAATTGCTCTTGGGGATGAGAGTTCTCTTGCCATTGGACCTGTCACCAGGAAGATTCTTGAAAAAGCCTGCATTTATGAGGATGTAAAGAGGAATGTCGTCGTCAGAGAGGGAGCTGTTAGCAAGTTGGTTCTTGATGTAAATAGTAATTTCGTTGACGCATCCATTGTATGGCGATCATCTGCTGTTCAGTTTGGAATAGATTTAGAGATTATTCCCATTGAGGAGAAATTTAATGAGATAAAAACAATACCTATAGGTATTGTTAAGTTTACAAAGAACGAAAAGTTAAGCAGAGATTACTTATCTTTTGTGATCTCTGAACATGGAAAAGAGATATTTAAAAAATATGGATTTGTGGTGAAAGATGAAGAAAATTAATGCGATCAGCTTTGTTTTTCTAATCCTTTTTATTTTAATTATTTTATCTGGTGTAATCTCTTTATTTTCAAAAACAGGACTCCAGGGGTTAAAAGAAACCCTTGTCTCTTACGAGTTTATATTCGCTGTTAAGTTTTCTATTGCTACATCTTTAATTTCGCTTCTTCTCTCTCTAATTTTTTCCATACCAATAGCATATTTTTTATCCAGAGTTAATTTTCCACTTAAGCAGTTTGTGGAGAGTATTATAGACATTCCCATTTTTCTTCCACCACTAATTACAGGTTTATCCTTTCTTATTTTATTTGGTGGGAGTTTCGGTAAAATTATTGAGAGATTTGGAATTTCCTTTTTATTTTCGCCTCTCGGAGTTATATTTGCTCAATTCATAATAATTACTCCATACATAGAGAGAAGCGCTGAAATTGCATTTTTTAAGGTAAATAAAAGATATGAGTTCATGGGGAAGATTATGGGACTTTCAGATTTCGATGTGTTCAGGAGGATAGTATTTCCTCTAAGTAAAAAGGGAATTCTCACTGGAGCAATAGTTGGTTGGAGTAGAGCCATGGGTGAGTTCGGTGCAACTCTAATGATAGCAGGTGCCACAAGGCTAAGGACTGAAACTCTTCCTATCTCTGTATATCTCTCTGTTTCTTCAGGTGATATAAAGTTTGCAGCAGGTGCAGGTGTGTTAATGGTGATTGTAGCAGTCTTGACACTCTTTATTGTAAGGGGAGTGATAAAAGAAAATGCTTATCATTAAAGACCTTAATTTAAATTTAGGTGATTTTTCCCTGAAAAATATAGAGGTTCATATACAAAAGGGAGAGTATTTCACCATTCTTGGACCTACTGGTAGTGGAAAAACACTTTTATTGGAAACAATCTCCGGAAGATTTAGAATAGATAAGGGAGAGATAATTATTGGTGGTGAAAGGGTAGATCGTCTTCATCCAGCAAAGAGAGGAATAGGCTATGTACCACAAGATTATCTTCTTTTTCCACACATGACGGTGAGAGAGAACATAACTATAGGAGGAGCTTGCTTAAAAGATGACATAATTAAGTTACTCAAAATAGAGAGAATACTTGATAGATATCCGGAGAATCTTTCAGGGGGAGAGAAACAGAGAGTTTCTCTTGCTCGGGCACTTGTAAGGAATCCGAGAGTTCTCCTTTTGGATGAACCAACCACAGCTCTTGATCCCCAGATTAAAAGAAAAATCTGGCTGGAATTAAAAAAAATCAAAAAGAATCTCTCTCTCACAGTCATTCATGTGACGCATGATTTTGAAGAAGCCCTCTTCCTGTCAGATAGAATTGGTGTAATAAACAACGGGAGATTTGAACAGATTGGAACCCCTACAGAAATTTTTAGAAGACCGAAGTCCCGTTTTGTTGCTGAATTTGTGGAGATCGAAAATATTTTTAAAGGTTTTGGAGAAGGTCATTACATCTTAATAAAACCAGGATTTAAACTTAAAACTAAAGAGGAATTTCATGATAATGTTTATATTGCTGTACGCCCTGAAGATGTTATAATCAAAATGAAAAAAGAGGGGAGAGAGAACGAGTTTGAGGGTGAGGTTGTGGAAATTGCTAACAGAGGAGCCTTCTATCAAATAGAGATATATGTAGGGATTAATCTTGTTTCCTTAATGCCAAGAAGGGATTTTGAGAGAATGAACTTTAAAGTAGGAGATATGGTAGTAATTGAGATAAGTCCTGAGGAGGTACATATATTCTAATGGGATTTGGCTCTATAATTCTTGCCGGCAGGAGAAAAGGAAAACTTATTGTAGAAAGGAGTGTGCTTGAAACCACCATAGATAATGTGTTGAAACTTGAGCCAGAGAAAGTGGTGGTTGTAGTATGTAAAGAATTAAGTGACTTCAGAAAAAGAAGCGATGTAGAAGTGGTAACCATATCTGAAAGTAGCGGAATTCTTTGTTCTCTAAAAGCAGGAATAAAAGAGATTGCTAAGTGGCAACTGAACTGGATTCTTGTATGTCTTGGCAATCAGCCCATTATTGATAAAGAGGTAGTTGAGAAACTTATTCTATCTAAGCCAAAAATTATGTCTATCCCAGTATTTATGGGTCTTTTGGGACACCCTTTCCTGTTTTCAAGAAAAGGAGCCAAGGAAATTATTAATTATCCAGATGAAAAAACCATGAGAGATTTTATAGAAGAGAAAGAAGTGGAATTTGTAGAAGTAGATACTCCAGCAATACTTGAGAGAATTTCTCCAGAGGAAGATTATTTGCTTCAAATAAAGAAATTTAAATTTATGGGATAGTCTGATAAACTTAACTTAACAGTCTATCTCTCAAAGGAGGAGAAGAATGAGATTAACTACAAGAGAGATAACCATGGGGGGTGTACTTGGAGCAATAACAATAATTCTTGGATTTACATACTTAGGGTACATAACTGTTCCCACACCAGCAGGCGCCGCAACTCTTATGCACATACCGGTTATAATTTCAGGAATTGTACTTGGCGCAAAAGTTGGTGCTCTTGTTGGTACGATTTTTGGACTATCAGCTATTTATTATTTTTCTTCAATTGCTCCAATATGGGTTTTATTTCCTGCAAGGCCACTTATCGGAGTTTTTGCTGCGCTTTCATTTCAGTTTATGTATAAACTCTTAAAAAGGGAAAGAGAAAGAAGCTTGCCTTATTCAAGTATACTTCTTTCTCTAATTTTCTTTTTGATGTTTCTCTGGATCTTTAGAAACTACAATAAGTATCTTTCCTCTGTTTTATCCTTTGTACTTGCGGCTATCATATTTTATACACTTTTTAAAACAGATCCTTTGATTTCATCTATGACCTTTGCTTCAATAATAGGCAGTATTACAAATACAGTTATAACTCTTGGCCTTGCTGTTGTGTTTAAGATATTCAATCTTCAACAAGCTGTAACCATTGGAATAGTGCAGGGTATACCAGAAGCAATTGTAGCTGTTGTATTGTGCGTACCCATATCAATTTTTTTGAAAAGATTTGTTGAGAAAAGGAAGGTTAGCGAGGAAGCTTAAAGTCCACCCATCCTCCCTGAAGAGGAAGTTCTTCCACCTTTCCATCAGGATGAATTCTCTTTTCCAGAGTCTGTATAAAATGTGAGCCAGAGTTAGAAGTCTCTATAATAGCAGCCGTTACTCTCCTTATCTCTCTTCCAGTTCTTGGATCCTTTGTATATGGAGTAAACGGATTGAGGGCTACCTTATACATTTCGTAAAGCTCCCACATTAGCTCATCAAGTTCTTCATCGGCAAATTTTACTCTATCTCCCAGGATTTCTCTTGCCTCCCATCTTGTAATAAGGTATCTATGGGATGGTAATCCTCCAGAGAGAAGATCTATAATTCTTTTTTTCTCTTCTTCTTTATGCCCACTTAAAGTCAAAAGTTTGTCTATTATGAGTTTTATGAGACTCCAAGACCTGTTAACAGTTCCAACAACAAGTGGATGAAGAAGGTTTGTAAGGTTAACTACTATTTCTTCTTTATTTTTTACTCCAATTTCATCCAGGAAATTAAAAAATGATATAAGATCCTGAACTGCAACCGTTATAACATTTCCTTTGGCTCCCTTCGGATTTAGAGGAGTCATTGTTTGAGGGTCTACAGGTGTAAATTCACTCATCTTTCCCATTACTATTTCATCTGCTCCAAGAGAGATAAGAGTTCCTGCAGAGTGTGCTCTGTAGGGTATTATCACAGAGAATTTCTCAGAAAATTCCCTCATAAGATAAACTATTTTTAGCGGAATTTCAAGCAGTCCCCCTGTAGTGTGAAGATAGAGATCCAGATTTTTTACTTTACCAACAATTTTTAAGTGTTTAAACAGAACCTCAACAGCATCAGCTGCTATTTTCGAATTAGGTCCAAGAAAATAAGATATTACTTTTGAACCACGTTTTCTCTCAATCTCACTTATAATTTTGTTTCTATCCAACTTATTCCTCCTTGTATGGTTTAAATATTTCTTTCGTATCTCTCATATAATATGGGAGAGCGTTTTTATAGTCAATTATTTCTCCCTTATTATATTTGTAAAATCCAATTTTCCCAACCTCACTTATAGGAATAGTAATATTTATACCTTTACCAGCCCTAATAAAAAGATTTCTTTCGGGAAAAATTAGAATTCCGTTCACTCTTTTTAAATCCTCAAATTTCATAATGTCTACCTTGTGACCATCAGATACAAAGACCTCTCCAAGTCCTGCATTAATTACAAACAGTCCGTCCATCTTTACCACATATTTTAGGACTTCAAAGGTTGATGGAACAACAAGAGGAATTCCTCTTACAAATCCTATAGCCTTTGCCACTGTAAAACCAATCCTTAAACCTGTAAAACTCCCAGGACCACCCACTATAGTTATAAACTTAAAATCTTCACGAGAAATTTTAAGGTCATTTAGTAACGACTCTAAAAATACAAAGTGCAGATTCTTCTTTGACTCAGAGAAGTCCCAGAGGAAACCCCCAAGAAATTTTTCATCTTCAAAAACCCCAATCCCATATGGTTCTATAGCTGTATTAATTGATAGATGTATCATTTATTTCTATCTCCCTCAAATTTCCCTCAAGTTTTTTAATGGTCACAACTATTTTTTTTACATGTTTGAGAAGAGGTAGAATTATTTCGCCCCACTCAATACAAACAATTCCCTTATCCATAAGTTCAAAAATTCCCAATTCACTAGTATCCTGGGTGTTAACTCTGTAGAGATCAACATGGTAAAATGGGTATTTCCCTTCAAATTCCTGGATTATAACAAAAGAGGGTGATTTTACAATCTCTTTTACTTTAAGTCCTTTTGCTATACCTCTTATAAATACAGATTTTCCTGCTCCCAGTTCTCCTATTACCAGAACAACATCTCCAGTTTTTAATCTTTTTCCAAACTCCTCACCAGCCCTTTCAGTTTCTTCAGGACTTTTTGTTTTTATCTTCACCTTTCTCCTTTTCTCCAAACCTCTTTAAACCCATTGCAAGCTCGTGGAGAGATTTATTAACTCTCTCATTTATCTCATCCATAGAGAGATCAGTTAGAAGTTCCATTCCTTCATCAATGGTTTTAACAGCATAAATATGGAATTTTCCCTCTCTTACCGCTTCTATAACCTCATCCTTAAGCATCAAGTCATCTATATTTTCGTAAGGAATGATGACCCCTTGTTCTCCTGTGAGACCTTTAACTTTACAGGTATCAAAGAAACCTTCAATTTTTCTATTTACTCCTCCTACGGGCTGGATTTCACCTTTCTGATTCACAGATCCAGTAACTGCAAGATTCTGTTTTAAAGGGATATTTCCAATTGCTGAAAGAAGAGCATAGAGTTCTGCACTTGAAGCACTATCGCCTTCCACTTCTTCATATAGTTGCTCAAAAGTTAAAGTTGCAGAGAGGGAGAGAGGTTTATCCTTGGCATATCTCTCTCCAAGAAAACCTGAGAGTATGAGTACTCCCTTGTTATGTATTCTTCCAGAAAGCTTCACTTCCCTCTCTATGTTTATTACACCCTTGTTTCCCATATGAATGTTTGCAGTAATTCTACTTGGTTTTCCAAATTCGTAATCCCCCAGCTGAATTATAGATATTCCATTTATCTGTCCCACCTTTTTCCCTTCTGTGTCTATAAGTATTACACCTCTCTTTATTAACTCTTGAATTCTTTTCTCAATAAGATTCGATCTAAACTCTTTCTCTTCAATGGCTTTCTTTACATGCTTTCTATCAATATAGTTACTGTTGTCTTCACCTGCCCAGTAATCAGCTTCACTTATAATATCGCATATATACTGAAATCTTGTTGTAATTTTTTTCTGGTCCTCTACCAATCTTGAACCATAATCTATAACTTCAGAAACTGCTTCCTTTGTCAGGTGCCTCAGATTCTCTCTTCTCACAAAGCTACTTATGAAAGAGGCGTATGCTTTCATATTGTCAGGTGTTCTGTCCATGGATGTGTCAAAATCTGCCCTTACCTTAAAAAGTTTTTTAAAATCTTCATCATAATGATATAAAAGGTAGTAAAGGTAAGGAGTCCCTATGAGGATAACCTTCAAATTTATAGGTATTGGTTCAGGTTTTATGGTCTTGGTAAGGACCAGTCTATACTGTTCACCGAGATTTTCAATTCTTGATTCTCCGTTCTTGAGAGTTCTCTTTAAAGTATCCCATGAGAAAGGAGTTGTGAGTAAATCCATAGCATTTATTATTAGATATCCACCATTGGCTCTATGTATAGCCCCTGCCTTTATGAGGTTAAAATTGGTTACCATTACCCCCATTTTAGCTTCATACTCTATACCGCCAAACAGATTAAAGTAAGAGGGATTTGTCTCAAATATTACTGGTGCACCTTTTGTATTAGAATTATCAACTACAAGGTTAATTTTATATCTCTTATAGAAGTCTTCATCTTCTGCCTTGGGAACTTTAAACTTATCAAGGTGTGAAATTATATCTTCCTTAACATTTTCAAGATAGTCAAGAACCTCAGGAATGTCCTTATATTTTCCCTTTAAATCCTGGAGGAGGTGTCCTATGGAAAAAACTGCCACTTCTACATCTAATTCTTGCAGACTCTCCATTATCTTTTTATCTATCCTTTTTACTTTTATGAGAATTTTATTTATCTCTTCAAGTAGTTTATGTCCTTCCTCCTGGATTCTTTTTTGCTCCTCTGGGGATATTTTCTGAAGATCCTCTGGTTTTAGTGGTTTTCCATCAAAGAGTGGAATTGTAGCTACCCCAGTAGGAGTTACCTGTATCAAAAACCCTCTTTTTCTTGCAAGTTCCTCTACATCTCTTAAGAGTTTTTCTTTTTCTTCCTGAAATTTCTTTATAACTTCTGCTCTCTTTTTCTCGTATTCTTCAGACTCAAATGCTTTCGGGATTGTTTTTCTTACAGTGTTTATAAAATCTTCCATATCATTTACAAAGAGTGCACCTTTACCTGCAGGAAACCTAATAGCAGAAGGATTGTCAGGATTGGTAAAATTGTGAACATAACACCAATCATCTGGTGTTTTTTCCTTAATTGCTTTTTCCTCTACGATTTTTCTAACGATGGATGTTCTTCCAGAACCGGGGAGTCCAGATATAAAAAGATTGAATCCAGAGTTCTTTATCCCGAGGGAGAAATTTATGGCGCTCAGGGCTCTTTCCTGGTTTATAACTCCCTTGAGAGGTTCAAGTTCCTCAGTTGTATTAAAACTGAATATATCGGGATTACATGTATTTTTTAGCCTTTCAGGTTTGAGTTCAAAATTTTTCATAATTCCTCCTCTCTAAAATAAATACAGACACCAAGAGCTCCCGGTCCTGCGTGTACACCGAGAGCACTACCTATAATTTTTGTAAATTCAAATTCTGGTTTCACTCTGGAAAGTATCTCCTCTCTCACCTTTGATACATCTTCATAGGAATCAGCGTGGAGGAAAGCTATTTCAAATTTTTTGGACTCCTCTTTAATCTTGTTTAGCACAAGGTTTGTTATAAATTTCAAGGACTTTTTCCTTCCTCTAACTACTCTTAAGAGCCTTGGTAGTCCATCTCTCATTATAAGAATTGGCTTTATATTGAGTACAGTGGTGACAAAATTCTTAATATCATTAACCCTACCACCTGCATATGTAAACTTAATTGTGTCAAGGGCGATAAATAAATGGATATTTGATATTATTCTATCCACCAGGCTCAGTATTTTCTCTCTTGGCAGACCCTGTTCAATAAGAGAAACTATCTTCTTTGCAACAAAACCAATCCCACCAGATATCTGAGTTGAATCAACAATGGAAATTCTATCTTTACTAACTTCTTCCATTGCAATTCTTGCCACATTGACAGTGCCAGAACCTTTTCCTGTAATGAGAACCGTTATAATTTCATCCCCGGCCGAGAGAATCCTTTTGTAAACCCTTGTGAAATCCGAAACTGTAGGTTGAGATGTAAACAGTTTGTACCCCTTTCTCATTAGGTCAAACGACTCCTGTGGAGTTATATCCATTCTATCTCTCAGGAATTTATTCCCTACTCTGAGATATAGAGGAACCACTTCAATTCGTTTTTCTTTTATAAACTCATCTGGTAAATCGCAAGATGAGTCGATGACAACCCTTATCATTTTTACTCCAGTGAAATTATATATGGGTACAGAGGCTGTCCCCCTTCATAAACCTCAACATCACTTTCTGGGAATTTTTCCTGTACAATTTCCTTAAATTTCTCTGCTCTGTTTTCATCTATTTCTTCACCATAGTATATGGTTATGAGTGTACCTGATTTAATATCAAGGTTTAACAGCAATGAAAGAGCGGCTTCCTCCGGATCTTTTCCGGTTCTTACATCTTTACTTTCAAAAATTGCAATGTATTCTCCTGCTTTTATTTCCTTACCATTAAATATTGAGGATCTTACAGCTTTTGTTACTTCAATAGTCTTTACCTCTTTAGCCACTTCAATCATTTCTTGAACATTATCTTCAAAAGAGGAGTTTGGATTAAGATTGGAAACTACAGATATACATTGAGGTATTGATTTGGTAGGTATGACTTCCACTTCCTTATTGGTAAGTTCCTTTGCCTGAAGAGCAGAGAATATTACATTGGAATTATTTGGAAAGACTATGATTTTTTTTGCGTTCACCTTTTCTATTGCTTCTACCAGATCTTTTGTTGAAGGATTAAAGGTTTGTCCACCTTCTATTATTACATCAACTCCTAACTCTTTAAGCATTTTTTCAAACCCTTTGCCTCTTGAAACGGCAACTATACCAATCTCTTTGCCTTTTTTCCTCTGAAGTTCATCAACTTCATATTGCATATTCTCTACATTTATTTTTACAATCTCTCCTCTGTCCATAAAGAATTCAATAACATCTGTAGGTTTCTTTGTATGGAAGTGAATTTTTATCAAATCTCTCTCTTTTCCAACAATAAGCGAATCTCCCTCTATATTAAAATCTTTCTTTATCAGTTCCTCTGTTAGACTATCTGATCGGACCAGGAGCACTGTGTCAAAAGGATACTTTAGTATTCTCTCTCCTGCAACTTCCTTTTTGGTTTCTATCTTTTCCATTTCAATCTCCTCTCTTCCAAAGGCTCTATAACCACCTTCAACAAATTTAAGAAAACCAAAACCACCAGCATCTACCACACCGGCTTCCTTTAATACACTGAGCATATCAGGTGTCCTTCTAAGTGTATCTCTGGCTATTTTTATAGCATGAAGAAATGCAGAATGTAAACTTTCTCCTTCCTTTACCCTTTCGTATAGAGAAACAGAGAAACTTTTAGAAACTGTAAGTATCGTTCCTTCAACTGGTTTTATTACTGCCTTATATGCTCTGTTAACCCCCTCTACAAAACTTAATGCAAACTCCCTTCCAGTTATTTTATCTTTATTTTTTAAGAATTCCCCCATTCCCTTAAATATTTGAGAAAGAATTACTCCTGAATTCCCCCTGGCTCCCATAAGACTTCCTTTTACAATAGCGCTTATAAGATCATCAGTGGTATTTATTTCTTCCTTATTTATCTCCTCCCAGGCTGAAAGAAGCTGTCTCTTATACACATCTCCGAGCCCACGAGACTAGGCATGATCTCGTATGCCGTCTTCTGCTTGAA
>CBFDTJ010000039.1:0-13712 GCA_965612865.1 uncultured bacterium | reverse complement strand
CTTATAGATATTGTAGTGGATATTGGTAAATTAAAAGCTATGTTCTACATACTGTGTCTTAAATTTACTAAATCTGCAGTATAGTTTTTCAATTTCCTTTAAGTGGGACCTCAAATTAAAATATTTTTCTACTTTTCTACGCGCATTTCGTGAAATTTTTTCACTTAAATTAGGATTTTTTAATAAATTTTCGATTGCTGAAGAAAGTTTATACGGATTGGGTGAGACAAGCCAGCCATTTTCTTTATGTGATATAATTCTAATTGGCCAGGGGTGCTTCCCTTCTGGGAAGCTGAGAGGGAGTTATCTCCCAACCCTTTGAACCTGATCTGGGTAATGCCAGCGGAGGAAGGCAATATACCTTTCCCCGCTTCCCTTGGCTAAATTTTAAAAAGGGAGGCGAAGCAATGAAAAACTTTTCTGATGCTTCACACCAGGGCATGTCTGTGAAGGAAATAGCAGACATTTCCATGGCAGCAGCACTGGGATTAGTTTTAAGTTACATCAGTAAACTTTTCTTTCAAATGCCTCAGGGCGGAAACATAGGTCTTGACATGATTCCAGTTTTTTACATTGCTTTAAAACGCGGGGTTAAAAGCGGTATAATCACCGGAACGATAGTAGGCTTTCTCCTTTTGATTACAGATTACTTTGTTATCCATCCAGTCCAGCTCCTCTTGGATTATCCGATTGCTCATCTTGCTCTTGGTTTTGCAGGATTTTATGTATTCAGAAAGAAACTGTGGTGGCTGGGTATAATAGTTGGCTCTCTGGGTAGATTCTTCTTCCACTATATTTCAGGGATAGTTTTCTTTGCTGCCTACGCACCGGAGGGCATGAATGTTCACTGGTATGTAATTTCCTACATTGCTTCACACATGATTCCTGGAACAATTGTTGCTATTCTGGTAATATTCTTACTAAGGAGATACAAAGGATTGTGGGTAACATAAAAAAACTTTTAATAATTCTAAATGGAAAGCTCAGCGATAATCTTGAATCCTACAAAAATGCTTTTAAAAAAGAGAAGTTCTTTGTTATAGCATGTGATGGAGGTTTTTTAAATGCCAAAAAACTTGGGATAAAGCCTGATCTTTTAATAGGGGATTTTGATTCAGTTGGGGATTTAGAAGTGGAGAATAAAATCCAGTTTCCTGTGGAGAAGGACAAGAGTGATGCAGAGCTTGCCGTAGATTGGGGCATAAACAATGGTTTCAGCGAATTTGAGATATGGGGAGCTCTTGGTGGAGATGTAGATCATACGCTGTTTAATATATCTTTGCTTTTAAAGATAGAAGAAGCGGGGAAAAAGGGAAAAATTTTCCATCCTCCTTTTTCCCTGTTCCTTCTAAATAGGTCAGGTGTAGTCCAGGGAAATAGAGGAGATAAGGTTTCTCTTTATCCTTTTACAGATGTGGTAAAAAAAGTAAAGATTCGGGGCTTCAAATATCCTCTCCATGGAGAGGATATTGTTAAAGGAAGTACCCGAACCTTAAGTAATGAATTAATCGAAAATAAAGGTTGGGTGGAGTTTGAGGATGGGGTGATTCTCGTAATTAAGAAACAGGGAGGAGTTCATCAATCTTCTTAAGGCACTTTGTGCAGACATGGAGTGTAACCTTTTTACCATTAACCACCCTTTTTACCTTATGAAGATTTGGTTTCCATCTTCTCCTTGTTTTTCTGTGAGAATGAGAAACATTGTTACCTGTCATAGGTCCTTTTCCACAGATATCGCATCTTCTTGCCATTCTTTATCCTCCTTATCTTAGTTGTCGCACATGCTCTATTATACTATAATATAATAAAAATTGAAGAGTAACACGAGGAGGTAGAAATGGAATTATCTGGAAGCTTGAGGGACTTTCCAGTAGAAGATATTATTAAATTTTTAAGCCTCTCTAAAAGGACAGGTGTGCTTAGTATTACAGGAGTCGATGTGAGAGGAGAAGAGATTAAAGGAGACATATTCTTTAAAGAAGGCAGGATTATTAATGCAAAGGGCGGGGAGAGAGAAGGGGAGGATGCGGTCTTTTATCTACTGACAGCAAAAACAGGTAATTTTTCTTTTGTAAAACAGGATAATGAAGGAGTAAAAAATCTTATAAATAAAGATACAGAGGAACTTCTGTTCGAAGCAGCAAAAAAGGTTAAACTTCTGGAAGATGTTATAAAGAGACTTCCACCCTTCGATACAGTGTTTGAGATAAATCCAAGACCTTCATCAGCTAAGATTTCACTGGGAAAAAATGAATGGTATATATTGAATATGTTCAGGGGAGGAAAATCTATAAAGGAGGTAGTAAAAGAAAGCTCCTTCTCAGAAGGAGATACTTTAAGTGCCATCCTTTCTTTGTTTGCTGGTGGCCTTATAACGCGTAAAGAGATAAACATAGAGGAGATTATTCCAAGAAAAACAGAGAAGAAGGGAGAGACACTTAACACTTCAATAACTTTTGGTCCACCCCTTTATCCAACACCTGATCCAGAGGCAAATAGAGTTTATACTGCCGTGGATGGTAGAAAAAATATAGGAAAACTCATAAAAGCTCTCAGGATGGATAGAAAGACTCTCCTTTATTACCTTCTTGTATTAATGAGTCAGGGATATGTGATTATTGATACAGATGCAGAGACACTTCACAGAATAGAAACAGAGGTAAGAGGTTAACTATCTGTTTGATTTAGCTATGTCATCATCGGTGTGGTTATCATTTTCTCCATCTGGTCCAACTGACCAAATGTAGTATATACCATTGGAGAGAGAATAGTTGTAGTAATCATCTGGAGAGAAAGGATCTTTTGGTATTTTGCTTATGTAGTTTACCCCCTCTGTGTTATAGATTAATACACCTTTTCCAAGAAGCTCATTCATCCAGTTGCTTTCCGGGGGATATCTTTTTAAATCTGTATGGTATGCCTCCAGTGCTATCTGAATCATATGGAGCTCTTCTTTTACTCTCGCCTTTTTTGCAAGAGTTTTGATGTTAGGAGAGGTATATATAAGTATTGCAATGGTGGTAAGGATTAGTATTATTGCAACAACTACCATAATTTCAATTAAACTAAAGCCACTTCTTGTTAACATTTTATTTAATCTGTCCCACCATATAGAATATAGGAAGATACAATGAAATAATTATAAATCCTATAATTCCACCTACAAATAGAATTAGCATTGGCTCGATCAGTGAGGTAAGTTGCTCTACTGCTCTATTGACTTCCTCCTCATAAAACTGGGCAACCTTCATGAGCATCTCTTCAAGTTCTCCAGTTTCTTCTCCTATGGCAGTCATCTGAACTACCATTGGTGTAAAGAGCCCAGATTCCTCCATCGGTTTTGATAGAGTTTCTCCCCTTCTTACCCTTTCCTCTATTTTCTGTATCTCTCTCTGGATTATTACATTGTCAAGCACTCCTCCTACTGTATCAAGAGCATGAAGAAGTGGAACTCCTGCTGCAAGAAGAGAGGAAAGTGTAGCACTGAACCTTGCCATTGCTGTTAGGTGATTCAATTTTCCAAGAACTGGCATCTTTAATTTAAAGGCATCACTTCTCTCTCTACCGTAAGGAGTTGTTTTGAATATGTTAAAAGCCATAATTAAACCTATCACTATAAGAATTATAACCCACCAGTTTTTCTTAAGTATGAGGGACAAAGTTAATGTGAACTGAGTCATTGCAGGCAATGGAACATTTAAATCTGCAAAGAAACCGGCAAATCTTGGAACGAATACTGTTAGCATAAAGAAGCCCAGGGAAAATGCAATGATTAATACAAAAAGGGGATAACTCATAGCACTCTTTATTTTCTGCCTTAACCTGTAGTCATTCTCAAGAAACTCTGTAACCCTTTCGAAAGATCTATCCAGATTTCCACCTACTTCTCCAGCTTTTATCATACTCACATACAGACTGGAAAAGATTGTAGGGAAATTCATCATAGATGTGGATAGAGGTATCCCACTTTCCACATCTCTCTTTATCCTCTTTGCTATTTCTCTGAGTTTTCTTCCCGGTGACTGGAAGGATAAGATATCAAGAATTCTTGTTAATGGAAGTCCTGCCTTGAGCATTGTGGTAAACTGTCTCGTGAAGAATAAAAGTGATCTTAAACTGACCCCTCTTTTACCAAAAAATTTGTAAAGAATTCCCTCTATGCCAGAAACTCCCTCAACCTTTTCAATGGTTATTTGGGAGATTCCTTTTCTCCTTAAAGTAGCTTCAAGGGCTTCAGGGGATTCAGCCTCCATTTTTCCCTGAACGAATTTTCCATACATATTTCTTCCTTTGTACTTAAATACCGCCACTTACACCCTCCCTGCCTAACATTTTCAGTAATTCTGATGAATCATAGGAGTATCTTATTGCAGATTCAAAACTGATGAGATTATGTTCGTACAGTTCTTTTAGAGCCTGATTCATGGTTTGCATTCCTAAATCTTTGGATGTTTGAATGATGGTGTTTATCTGATAGGATTTATTTTCTCTTATGAGATTTCTTACAGCAGGAGTGACTATTAAAACCTCTGCTGCGAGAACAAGTCCACCCCCATCCTTTCTCTCAATTAGCTGCTGGGTGAATATTGCTGATAAGACATTGGAGAGCTGAATCCTTACCTGTTGTTGCTGATATGGAGGAAAAACATCCACAATTCTATCAATACTTTGAGCTGCAGAATTGGTATGAAGTGTTGCAAAAACAAGATGGCCTGTTTCTGCTGCAGTTATAGCAGCAGATATTGTCTCAAGGTCCCTCATCTCACCCACAAGTATAACATCTGGATCTTCTCTTAAAACACTTCTAAGTGCCTTTGGAAAACTCCTCGTATCAGATCCGAGTTCTCTTTGCACCACTATACTCTTTTTGTGTTTATGTAGATACTCTATGGGATCTTCAATGGTGATTATATGAACACTTCTCGTTGAGTTTATTTTGTCTATAACAGATGCAAGAGTTGTGGACTTTCCGCTTCCAGTAGCACCTGTTACAAGAACAAAACCTTTCTCTAAATCCACAACTTTGTTTATAGCTTTTGGAAGTCCAAGCTGTTCAAAGGTCGGGATTTCCCAGGGTATAACTCTAAAAGCAGCAGCAACAGTTTGTCTCTGCTTGAAAACATTTACCCTGAATCTTCCAACCCCGGATATACCGAAAGAGAAATCTATTTCCCAGTCTTCCCTGAATTTCTCCTTTTGTTCATCGTTCATTATCGGGTAGACAAGTTCCTCTACCTCTTCAGATGTAAGGGGGTCTGATTTTAAAGGGACAAGTCTTTTTTTGATTCTAAAGACAGGTGGTAGACCCGCTGTAAGGTGTAAGTCAGAAGCGTCTTTTTTCTTGCATACATTTAAAAGGTCTTGAAGATTGTATTTCATCCTTCCATTACCTCCACAGTTGATATAACTCTTAATACTTCTTCAAGGGTGGTTATACCTTTGCGTGCCTTATCAAGTGCATCCTGTAGAAGTGTTTTCGTCCCATTCTTCACAGCATACTCTTTTATTTCTGTGGATGATGCTCTCTTAAGAATCATCTCTCTTATGTTGTCATCTATCTTTAAAATCTCCTGAACTGCTATTCTTCCTTTGTATCCTGTATTATTACATATAGGACACCCCTCTCCCTTGTAGAAGGTTATATCTTCATCCTCAATTCCAAGTTGCTCAAGCATGTATCTACTTGGTTTAATCTCTTTTTTACAGTTGTTGCATATCTTTCTTACCAATCTCTGGGCAGTAACTCCAATGAGGGCAGATGCTATAAGGTATGGTTCTATCCCCATGTCGATAAGTCTCGTAGGTGCAGAGAAGGAGTCATTTGTGTGGAGGGTGGAGAAAACAAGGTGTCCTGTTAAAGCTGCCTCCATGGCTATTTGAGCAGTTTCTCTATCTCTTATCTCTCCAACAAGAATTATATCCGGGTCCTGTCTCAAGAAGGATCTTAAAGCATTGGCAAAGGTCAATCCAATTTTAGGGTTAACCTGAAGCTGTGTTATTCCATCAAGTTGATATTCTACAGGATCTTCAGCGGTGAGAATGTTAACTTTTGGTGAGTTGAGAATCCTTAACACTGCATAAAGAGTTGTTGACTTACCAGAGCCGGTTGGACCAGTGATAAGTATCATTCCATAAGGCTGGGTAATCAATGATTTGAATATGGTTAAACTATCCTCGGAGAATCCAAGTCTCTCTAAGGGAATGAGAGATCTTTCCTTGTCAAGGATTCTCATCACAACCTTTTCTCCAAATATTGCTGGAAGAATGGAAATTCTTAAGTCTATCTCCCTTCCCCTAAATTTTATGTTGATTCTTCCATCCTGAGGTCTTCTTCTCTCGGCAATGTCAAGATTTGCCATAATTTTTACCCTTGAAACAAGTCCGGGCTGGATGTTTTTGGGTAGAGACATGGCATCATTTAAAACTCCGTCTATTCTGTACCTTACCCTTACCGATCTTTTCTGAGGTTCAATGTGAATATCTGAAGCCCGGGATATAATTGCTTCAGTTATTATCTGATTCATCAGTCTTATGATAGGTGCTGTCTCTGCTAAACTTCTCGCTTCATCAATGGAAAGTTCGGTTCCCTCTTCTTCAGTTTCAACTTCCACACCGCCTGTCATTTCCATAACTGCTTCTTTTACAGTTTTCTCCATGGAGTAGTATTTTTCAATATTTCCTATGATGGATTCTTTTGATGCTACATATATCTTTACATTGTTCAGGTAATTTCTCAGAAAGTCAATAGCAAAAATGTTTGTTGGATCAGAAATAGCAACCATGATCTCGCCTTCTTCAGTTCTTCCAAAAGGTATAACTTCAAATCTTCTGGCTATTTCTTCACTTATAAGATGTACAGTTTCTTTGTCTATTTCAACGGTGGAAAGATCAATGTATGGATAACCCCACTGCTTTGCTATAATTTTGGCAAGGGTTTCTTCATCTATTGACCCCAATCTCTTCAGTATATCCAGAAGCCTTTCCCCTGTTTTTTTCTGCTCCTCGAGGGCTTCTTTGAGCTGCTCCTCAGTAATGATTCCACTGGAGACAAGCATATTACCTATAAGGTCATTTCTACCCATACCAAAATTATATCACAGTATATTTTTTTCTAAAAAGAGATTCAAAAAACCTTGTTATCTTTGTCAAAAAGAAATCTTTTGATCTATCTTTTGGTTCAACCAGAATTGTGTGGCACCCAAGTAGATTGCCTCCAAGAATATCTGTAAAAATCTGATCTCCAATTACAATGGTCTTCTCCTTTTTAGTCTTAAGCATCTTTATAAGTTTTTTAAACGAGAAAGGCAAAGGTTTGAATCCTCTACCTATGGAAGGGAAACCAAATCTCTTCTCTATGAATTTCACCCTGTTTTTATAATTATTTGATATAACTCCTATCTTAAAGTGCTTTCTTGCATATTCTATCCACTTTAAAACATCTTCCTCTATATACTCGCTTCCCCTTGTTACCAGCGTATTATCAAGATCAATAATAAGTGCATCGAAGGTATCTACATATTTTTTTAGGTCTATATCTTCTATTCTTTTAAAGGATTCCTTTGGTTTCAGGAGCTTAAGCATTTCCTATCTCTAATGGTTCGTAAATTATAGGAATGTATTTAGCAACCTGTGTGAGAAAGTCAGTAATTTCTGGAAGAAAACTCTCATCAAAGGAAACATCCATAACACCAAGGTTGTTGTTAACAAAGGTAAAAAGTATCATTGCCTCTCCCTCTAAAGATTCAAGCAAACTCTGAACAAAACCTATTTCTTCCTTTGGAAAGTACATTCTGATGGTAAATTCCTTCATGCTATCTCCTTTAATAATTCTTTTATCCTTCCAACTATCATATCCACAGCAACAATGTTGAATCCACCCTCCGGGATGATGATATCTGCAAATCTTTTTGTTGGTTCAACAAACTGAATGTGCATGGGTCTAACTATTTCAAGATATTGAGCAACGACTGAATCAAGAGACCTCCCCCTCTCTTTTATATCCCTTAAGAGTCTTCTTATAAATCTTACATCTGGATCAGTATCCACATATATCTTTATGTCCATCAGTCTCCTCAATCCTTCATCAAAGAGGGAGAGTATTCCCTCAATTATAATTATCTTTTTGGGTTCTATTTTCTGCGTTTCTTTAAGTCTTACGTATTCCACGAAGGAGTATACAGGTTTTTCTATGCTTTTCCCCTGTACAAGTTTTTTTAGGTGGTTTATAAGTAGTGGAAAATCAAATGCATCCGGATGATCGTAATTTATTTTTACTCTTTCCTCAAAAGGAATATGAGAGTGATCTTTATAATAGGAATCCATGTCAAGTATAAGTATATCCTCTCCCACCTTTTCCTTTATTTTTAAAGCAACAGTGGTTTTTCCCGACCCCGAACCTCCTGCAATACCAATGAGTATGTTTTTTTTCATGGCATCACCTTTCTTATATTTTTTAAATGCTCATCATATGTTTCTGCAAAAAGATGGGTTCCATCTCCCTTTGCCACAAAGTAAAGGAAGTCTGTTTTAGCTGGATGTATCACAGCTTCTATGGATTTGACAGATGGATTACATATAGGTGTTGGGGGAAGTCCTGCATATTTATATGTGTTATAGGGGGAGTCAATTTCAAGCTCTTTGGATGTAAGAGTATACCCGGCATCAGGTAAAACATACTTTAATGTTGGGTCTGCCTGAAGTTTCATTCCCAGTTTTAACCTGTTTATAAAAACTGAGGCAATTATCTTCCTTTCTTCGTCTATCTGAGCTTCTTTTTCCACAATTGATGCCAGTATGAGAACCTCATAATTTGAAAGATCCCCTTTGTATTCCTTAAAAAGGTGACTACACTTTGACTTAAAATTTTCAAGCATCATTTTTATATCCTTTTCCACCTTCTCTCTTTCAAAGAAATAGGTGTCAGGATATAAAAAACCTTCAAGGGTATCTACTCCATCAAAAATATAGTCTCTATACTTGTCTATATTGGATACCTCCCTCTCAAAATCTTCCTTTGAGCATATTTTGTTTTTGATAAAAGCTTCCTCAATCTCCCTTAATGTGTAACCTTCTGGTATTGTCACTTTCACATAAGGGGGAATTCCTCCCTCTGTAAATTTAAGTAGCACTTCTCTTAAATCCATTTTTTTATCAAAGGTATATATACCAGACTTTAAATCCTTATCAATTTTGTAGTATTTGGACAGAAGCACAAATAAGGTTTTATTTTTAATCAGACTATTGTCATAGGCAATTTCTGCTATTTGCTGAACTGTGGAATTTTCGGGCACAGTTATCTTTGTAGGTTTAAAAGTTTCCGGAGGGAGCATTTCTTCATAGGCATAGAAGCCTATTGCAATGATTAGTACTGAAACAAATAAAGCAAATAGAAAAATCTTTAAGATTTTCACCTTAGTCTCTCCAGATAGCTATTTAAAATTATTATAGCAGAAGATGTATCGTCATCTAAAACCTTTTTTCTTCCCTTCTTTCTTTTCTCCTTTGATTTTTTGATTGGGGTGTTTGCTATCTTGGTTGTAAACCTTTCATCTACAAGTTCAACCTTTATTTTAAGTGTGGTCTCAATCTTTTCTTTCACTTTTAGAATCTTCTCTGCCTGTTTCCCAACCTCTCCAGATAAACTTAAAGGAAAGCCAAGAACTATTAATTCCACATTAAATCTATCGACCATTTCCCTTAATTTCTCTATCTTCTCCTTCTCTTCTCCATAAAAGACACCAACGCCTCTGGCAATAATGTTCATTGGATCTGATATGGCAACACCCATTTTTTTATCTCCCCAATCAATTCCTAAAATTCTCACTGAAGCACCTCTACATCTATGGTGTAATTTACATCCCTATAACTTTGAGATGATTTAACATGCAACAATACTTTAGGCGGCAATTCTTCTCTCTATTTCCTTTCTAAGAATTTCTTCTATGCCTTTTGAATTGTTGACTCTTCCCCGTGCATTGTTGTCTCTTCCCCCTCCCTTTACACCCATGGAGGTTTTTAGATAATCCATGAGACTCTTTGCTGTAATTGTTTCCTTTATAGAGTCTGAAACAAAGATACTTATATTTTTTTCTTCCTTTCCAGAGACTACGAGCAGGACAAAATCCTTTATTTTATTTTTAATCTCGTCAAACAATATATAGGAATCATCCGGGTTAATAAACCTATCCCTTACAGTAATGAAGCTTATGCTTGAGATTTTTTCTGCCTTTGATATTTTCTCTCGTGCTATTATACTAAGAAGTCTCTTTTTAAGTTCCAGATATTCCCTGTCTTTTTCTTTTAGTTTCTGTTTTATCTCTTTAATTCTTTCAATTGCATTCTCACCGGGTACTCCAAGAAGTCCTGATATTTCCTTTTCTCGTTCTTCAAGTTCTCTCATGTAGTTGAAAGCTTTCTTTCCTGTATAGGCTTCGATTCTTCTTAAATTTGAGCCAATACCTCTCTCAGAGATTATCTTAAAAATTCCTATCTCCATTGTGTTGGATACATGGGTGCCTCCACAGAATTCTTTGGTTAGCCCCTCTACAGAAACCACTCTTACTTTTTCCCCATATTTTTCTCCAAAGAGCGCAACTGCTCCCTCCTTTTTTGCTTCCTCAATGTCTTTTATTTCCCAGTTCACAGGAATTTCTCTGTATATTGCTTCAACTACCCTGTCTTCTATTTTCTTTATCTCTTCATACTCTAAAGGAGAAAAATGTGAGAAATCGAATCTTAAGTAATCTTCATCAACAAGAGAACCTTTCTGTAGAGCGTGTTCTCCCAGAACTTCTCTGAGAGCCTTATGCAGTAGATGTGTTGCTGTATGTGCTCTTTGAATGCCTTTCCTTCTCTCGTAATCTACTTCAGCAACTGCCTCTGAATTCACACTTACAGAGCCTTTGTTTACCCTTACAAGATGAATAATGAAATTCTCAACAGGATGTTTTGTATCTATAACTTCCAGGTCAAAGTTATCTCCATATATTTTTCCTTTATCTCCCACCTGTCCACCCTTCTCTCCATAAAATGGTGTCTTATCAAGCATAACAATTCCCTCTTCCCCAGCTTTTAATTCGTTTACAGATTGCCCATTTTTTAAAAGATAGATAATCTTTGATTTCTGAGAAAGTGTAGTATAACCTGTAAATTTTGTTTCTCCAAGGGTTTCCTTGAGTTTTATATAATTTAAATCCATCGAAAAAACGCCACTTTCTTTTTGAATCACTCTACTCTTTTTTCTTGACTCCTTAAGTGTCTCTTCGAACTCCTTTTTATTGAAGGTTAGATTGTATCCAGAGAGTATATCTTCAGCAAGTTCTTTGGGAAATCCATAGGTATCGTACAGGAAGAATATATCTTTTCCTGAAACTATTCTTTCTTTTCTGGATAAAGTTTTTTCTGCAATCTGTGTTAGATAATCAAGTCCCCTGCTCAATGTGTTTATAAAACTTTTTTCCTCAGAAACAAGAACTTTCTCAATAATTTCCCTTTTCTCTTTTATGAGAGGATAAACATCTCCTAAGGATTCTACAACTGATGGGTATATTTTGAACAAGAAAGGCTCTCTTAATCCAAGACTCCATCCAGAAGAAAAGCTTCTTCTGATAAGTCTCCTTAAAACATACCCTCTCCCTTCATTGGAGGGAAATAGACCTTCAGATATTAAAAATGTCACTGCTCTTATATGGTCTGCAATAACTCTAAAGGAATAAATATTTTCTTTGTAATCTTTGCCTGTAACCTTTCCTATTTTTTCTATAATTCCAGAAAATAGATCTGTTTCAAAGTTACTTCTCTTTCCTTCAAGTACCATGGTTATTCTTTCAAGCCCCATCCCTGTGTCTATATTTTTACGAGGCAATGGGGTAAGAGTTCCATCTTTTTTTCTATCAAATTGAGTGAACACGAGATTCCATATTTCAAGAAATCTATCACAATCAGATGCTGGTCCAAGTTCAGCCTTTTCGCACGGGAAATCTTCTCCAAGGTCGAAATAAATCTCTGAGTCAGGACCACACGGTCCTTCTTCCCCCATCTGCCAGAAGTTATCCTCAAGTTTTACAATTCTATCTTCAGGTATCCCAATTTTCCTCCACAAACTATAAGCTTCATCGTCATCCGGATACACTGAAACCCACAGTTTCTCTTTAGGCAAACCATATATTTTTGTAACAAGTTCATATGCCCATGGGATTGCATCTTCTTTAAAATAGTCACCGATGGAAAAATTACCAAGCATCTCAAAGAAAGTATGGTGTCTTATAGTCTTTCCCACCTGTTCGATGTCGTTTGTTCTTATACATGCCTGACATGTGGTTATTCTTGGATTTGGAGGTTTTTCCTCTCCCAGAAAATAGGATTTTAAAGGAACCATTCCCGCTGCTGTAAATAGAAGTGTTGGATCCTTTGGTATTAAAGAAAATGAAGGGAGTCTCAAGTGACCCCTATCTTCAAAGAACTTTAAAAACTCTTCTCTTATCTCTTTCGATGTCTTAATCATTTACCTCCTTTTTAAAGATATTATAGCACAGTATTTTTAAGTTATTTATGTGTGAAAGCTACTTTTATGTTATAATCTTTCTTGAAATAATCTTAAAGAATTAAATTACGGAGAGGAGTTATGGAAAAGATTAAAAAGGAAGAGTTTGAAAAATGGGAAATTATCAAGGATTTAGTTGACCAGCTCATTGATTTAATGTTAAATTACAGGCAGAGTGGTCATCCAGGGGGTTCGAGGTCTAAAGTCCATTTAACAGTTTCAACGCTTCTTTCTGGTTTTGCAAGATATGATATAAGAGAACCAGAAAAACCTTTCAATGACAGAATCATTCTCGTGGCAGGTCATACCATACCTCTTATATACGCTGTTCTTTCAGTTTTTAATGAAGCTATGAGATTAAGGTATCAGGAGACGAAGGATGAAAAGTATCTACCGAAATCAAAGGAGAAGACACTTTATCCTGAGGATCTTCTTGGATTTAGAAGGAGAGGTGGACTTCCAGGACATGCAGAGATGGGTGGTAAAACACTCCTGTTGAAGTTTAACACAGGTCCTTCCGGTCATGGTTCAGCAGCAGCAGTGGGAGAGGCCATTGCCCTTAAAAGACTTGGAGCAGATGGGGTAAAGGTGATAGCCATTGAAGGTGATGCAGGTCTTACACCCGGAGTAACTCACGAAGTATTAAACTCTTCGTGGTCATTGGGACTTGATAACCTCTTCTATCTTATTGACTGGAACAATTTTGGTATAGATGACCATCCTCTTAAAGAAACTGTTTATGGAACACCCGAGACATGGTTTTCTTCACATGGCTGGAGAGTAGTGGGAACTGAAGAAGGTATGAAGTGGGAAACTGTTGCCGAGACTGTTGAGAAACTATTTACAGATGTGAAGAAGAACATTCCAAATGCTGCATGGTTTAAAACCCGTAAGGGGAGAGATTACCTCAAATATGACAACAAATCCCATGGTTCACCTCACAAGATGAATTCAGAAGTTTTCTGGGAAACGAAGAAACCATTTCAGGACAAGTACGGAGTTAAATTCGTTGGATTTGGTGAACCAGCGCCAGGTACTTACGACGAGATCATGAAGCAGTTTAAGAAAAATATCGATGTTGTTATGAGTGTGTTAAAGGAGAATAAGGAACTCTACAGATACATTTCTGATAGACTTGTTGAGATAGGAGAGAGTGTACCCGACGATTTAC
>CBFDTJ010000038.1:0-13999 GCA_965612865.1 uncultured bacterium | reverse complement strand
TAATGATACGGCGACCACCGAGATCTACACCTAAGCCTTCGTCGGCAGCGTCAGATGTGTATAAGAGACAGGAAGCATCATTATGGATTCTTAACTCCATCCATTTTAACCACACCTTTTTATCCAGAATGTCGTTAAGACAATTTCCCTCTTTATCTCTAAGAAAGTAATTTACACCAAAGATTTTTGGTTTTTTCTTTAGATTCTTACCAAAATTTAGATTATGTTCTATGTATCTTCCTATAGGGATTGAGAGAAAATCAAGAATTGCCATAGGCTGGAACTTCCTGACCCCTTCTTTTCCAAGAGTTGCTGCTGTAGTTTCAGATTCAAGAGAAGCGCCCTTTGTTATTATTCCATGAACCCAATCAAAGCTTTCTTCCACAGGAACGCTTGTATCAGGGTCTCTTCCACCATATATAATTCCTCCCACAGGTATACCATTGGGGTCGTTGTATCTTGGGTCAAGATTTTCAAGGAGAGATAATTCCAATGTACATCTTGCGTTTTTGTGAGAAGGAGGTATTTCATTGCCATCCTTATCCCTTTTACCCAAAAACCACTTTCCTGAATGATTTTTTCCTCTCTCTGGAATTTTTTCGTCCTTTCCATTCCAGAAGACATCTCCATCTTCAGTAAGTAAAACGTTTGAAAATATTATTTCTCCTGGTGAATTTAATGCCTTCCACAGAATTGGATTTGTTTTTTCATTTATCCCACCTATTATTCCAAATATGCCTTTTTCAGTATTTACCGCTCTTCCCTCTCCCTCTATATTTCTTATCATTGCAATGTCATCTCCAACAATTCTTTCACCAACGACCATTGCAGTTGATGTTTTTCCACACATTGAGGGATAGGCACCAAGAAGATAGGTAATTCTACCACCTGGACCACTCACTCCCATAACAAACATGTGTTCTGTAAGCCATCCTTCATTTGCACCTTTGTTTATGGCTAATCTAAAAGCTGGTTTTTTAAGTCCAATTGTATTTCCACCATATTGAGTGTTTGCGCTATAAACTATATTCTCCTCTGTATCAATGTATATTCTTCTCTTCTCTATATTTTTACTCACAAAGTTCTCATCAAGTTCTCCCTCTGAATGAACAAATCTAAAAAAATCTGATTCTTCACCAAGTTTTACAAACTCCTCATATGCTGTTCTATAAAGAATCTGCTCGCTGTGTGCCACATAGGGAGAGTCTGTTATTTGGACACATGGAACTGTAAACTTTGAATTTGTTGGACCAAGAGAAAGAAAGAGAATATACATCTCATGACCTTTCATTATGTTCTTCATAATTTCATGAATTTCTTCTTCTCCTGCTTCTCTATCAATTTGATTTATATTTGGACCAAGATCTACACCCTTACTCACAAGGAACTTTGTGTTTTTCTTGTCCCTTGCCTGATCATAGTAACCGTCAAAGTGTAAAGTGTGTCCGGGAATCTTTAGAGGAATTTCTTCATTTCGTTCTATTGCCCTTTTTCTTATGTAGTCTCTGTCTAATTCTGAGTCTGAACAGACAAATATGCTACTCGGATTCATTAATTCGATATAGGTTACCACAAAATCATAGAGTTTCTTGTTTTTTATTTTCCTTAGCTTCTTGTAATTTTCCTCCCCCAGCCTACCTCTTATAGATGATAAAATATCGTCTCCCATAATTTATCCTCCTTTGACCGTCAATTAAATAATAGCAAAAACTTTTTAAAGGTAAAAATGTGTTGAAATTTCACTTAAAAAATTTTAAAATTTTAATAAATGAAAGATAAATCTAATTCAAATGTTAATCAAAAGAGGGAAAGTGAGGAGAAGTTTAAAACCCTTTTCTACAGTCTTCCTGAAGCAGTGGTGTATTTAGATGATAAAGGTAGAATTATAGATATAAACCCAAAATTTACAGAGTTGTTTGGTTATACCCTTGAAGAGATTAAGGGAAAGAATATAGATGAAGGATTCCTCCATCCAGACTATCTTATTGAAGAGGGAAGGAGACTCACAAAGAAATCTCTTAAAGAACCCTATTTAACCTATGAAACTGTAAGAAAGAGAAAGGATGGAAAATTAATTCATGTGAGTATCTCAGCAAGTCCTGTGAAAGTGGGGGTTAAGACGAAAGGTGTGGTGGTTATATATCAGGACATATCAGAGAGAAAAAGGATGGAGGAGGATATAAAGTATAAAGCTACTCATGATACTCTCACAGGTCTTGCAAACAGAAATCTATTGAAATACATGTTTGATTTAGAATCTGCAAGGGCAAAGAGGGAGAGGAAAAAATTAGCCCTGCTTCTTATAGATTTATACAACTTTAAAGATATAAATGATAGATTTGGTCATGATGTTGGAGACATCCTGTTGAAGGAAGTGGCAAGAAAACTCACAGATATATTTAGAAAATCTGACATTATATTTAGGCTTGGGGGAGATGAGTTTGTAATTTTATTAACAGATATTAAGAAAAATGGTGATCTTAATAGAATTGTGTTGAGAATCATAGATTCTTTCAACGAACCTATAAAATATGAAACGATGGAGTTTAGAGTGGGAGTGAATGTTGGTGTAACTATATTCCCCGATGATGCTGAAGATTTAGATACTCTCTTAAAGAAGGCAGATATAGCCATGTATACAGCAAAAGAACTCGGTCCCAACACCATTAGATACTTCAATGAGAAACTCATGGAGAGGTGGATTGAGGAGAAGGATAGATTGATGAGGGGAGAGGTAAGATATAGGACAATCTTTGAAAATTCTCCCCTTGGAATTGCCTTAATAGATAAAGATGGAGAAATATTGAATGTAAACCAAAGATTCCTCAAGATTACAGATTTTAAGAGGGAGAATCTGATAAATAAAAATATAACTAATGTATTTCCATGTAATAAGATTGATTCTCATTCCATTGATTTTAGCAAATTGAAGAATAATGAAAATCTTAAATGTGAAACATACATAGAGAGAAAAGGAGAGAAGATATTTTTAAATGTTTACATTTCACCCATATTAAATTCATATGAAGAAACTGAAGTTGAATATCTCATACTGATGATAGAGGATATTACCGATAAGAAGAGGTTAGAAGAAGAGTTAAAATTTAGTTTTAAAAAATTCAGGAACCTTTTTGAGGCAACACCTTTGGGAATAAATTTAACAGATAAGAGGGGAGTGTTTCTTGATGTTAATCCTCAATGGGAGAGAATGCTTGGATACAAGAGAGAGGAGGTTGTTGGAAAGAAGACATGGATGGATATTACTCATCCAGAAGATCTTAAGAGAGATACCCTTTTATACCAAAAATACCTTAAAGAGGTTAAGGATGGAAAGACATTTAAAACCTTTGTTAGTGAGAAACGCCTTATAAGAAAAGATGGTAGTGTATTCTGGGCAAAGGTTATAGTATCTCCAGCCTTTGATGAAAAAGGAAACTTTCTATTTGAAGTTGCAACTATAGAGGATATATCATCAAAGAAAGAAGAGGAGATTGAAAGGGAGAGGTTATTGAAGGAGCTTAAGGAAGAGAAAACATTCTCAGATACATTAAAGGATGCAGCTTTAAAACTTACAACCAAAACAGATTTGAAAGAACTACTCAATGAAATGCTTATTCAGGCAAAGAGACTTGTTCCTTTTGTATCAGGCAATGTATCTTTGATTGAAGATGATGAAATAGTTGTTATTGCTTCAACAGGTTATGAAAAATATGGTATAGAAAAATTCGTTTCAAATCTAAGAATACCTATAGATATGTATCCAACTGATGAGAAAGTTATTGAAACAAAGAAACCCCTTATTATTTCTGATACATCAAGACATCCTGACTGGATAACATACAAGGAAACTGAGTGGATCAAATCACATATATCCATTCCAATAATAGTTAAAGATAAAGTTATAGGTTTTTTGAAAATTGATGGGGATAGGATAAATCAATTCTCAAAGGAAGACGTTGAGAAACTTATACCATTTGTGAACATGTGTAGTGTAATTATTGAGAGGGCAAGGGCTTTTGAAGAACTTAAAAAAGAGGAAAAGAGATATAGAGAGATGTATAGATTGTTCAGACTTTTGGCAGACAATGTTCAAGATATGATATGGGCTAAGGATTTGGAAGGTAGATACATATTTGTAAACAAATCTATATGTGAGAAACTTTTGAATGCGAAGAGTACAGAGGAGCCCATTGGGAAAACTGACCTCTACTTTGCAGATAGGGAGAGAAAGAGTCATCCTGATAATCCAAAATGGCACACTTTTGGAGAACTCTGTGTTAATTCAGATGAAGTTGTTCTTAAGACAAAGAAACCGGGAAGGTTTGATGAGTTTGGTTATGTAAAGGGAAAATACCTCCACCTTGATGTGTATAAAGCTCCACTCTGGGATGAGAATGGAAATCTTATTGGAACTGTTGGAAGTGCAAGAGATGTTACCAAGGAGAAATATCTTGAGAAACTAAAAGAGGAGAAAGAAAAAGAGCTTAAGAAAAGTCATGAGAGATTAAAAAGGGCATTTAATGATACAATAGCCATCCTTGGAAGAATTGTTGAAACAAAGGACCCTTACACTGCTGGACATCAAAAGAGAGTGACAAAAATTGCCACAGAGATTGCCAAGGAAATGAGGTTGAGTAAGGAAAAAATTGAAGTTATAAGGGTTGCCTCTCTTGTTCATGATATAGGAAAGATCGTTATTCCCAATGAAATTCTACATAAACCGGGGAATCTATCAAGAATAGAATGGGAATTTATAAAAATGCATCCAAAGGTTGGATACGATCTCTTAAAGAACATTGAATTTCTGCACTTTGTAGCTCAAATAGTCCTTGAACATCACGAGAATATTGATGGTTCTGGTTATCCAGAGGGACTTAAAGGAGATGAAATTCTTTTGGAAGCCAGGATAATTAGAGTTGCTGATACTCTTGAAGCTATGACATCCAATAGGCCTTACAGGCCTGCCTTTAGTATAGATAAAGCTCTTGAGGAGATAAAGAAGAACAAAGGAATACTGTATGATCCTAAGGTAGTTGAAGCTTGTATTAGACTTTTTAAAAAAGGATTTAGATTTGAATAGGTGCTGGAATTTGTTATAATATACTTGGGTGCGGGGTCGAGGGGAGCCCGACCTTAGGGTAAATAGAGGAAAAAAGAAAATAGCGACCATCCGCACCCAATTTTTATTTTAGAATTCCTTGTAGGTTGAGCTTAAATGAAATTTATAAGTTTGTATTTCTCCTTTACAGATAAAAAATCATCTCTTAATCTTTTCATTGCTTCAGGAATATGATTCATTATATCTCTTGCAGTAATTCCGTCCTCTCCAATAGTTTCTCTTGCAAGATCACCAGAAAATCCATGAACAAAAACACCCATTCTTACAGCTTCCTCTATATTAAATCCAATCCCATACATTGCAGGAATAATTCCCGAGAGAACATCTCCAGATCCAGGTGTTGCCATTCCAGAATTTCCAGAAACATTTATAAAGATGTTTCCGTCTGGATAACTTATTAAGGAATGGGCACCTTTTAAAACTATAATTGAGTTAAATTTTTTGGTAAAATCCCTTAAAATCTTAATCCTATCTTTCAATATTTCATCCTTTGGAAGAGAAACAAGTTTACTCATTTCCCCTGGATGCGGAGTTAAGATTACAGGGCATTTTCTCTCCAATAAAATTTCTAAGTTTTTGGAGATGGCAGTCAATCCATCACCATCAATAAGAATTGGTTTTTCAACCGCTTTTACAAACTTTCTCACAAGTTCCTGGGTTTCCTGATTTAAGGAGAGTCCTGGACCAATCACTACAAAGTCAACCTTTTTGGAGATATTAATAAGTTTATCCAGATTTTTTATAGATAAAGAACCTTCCTCAGTTTCATCAAGAGGTATAAATACAACCTCGCTTGCTTGTTGAGAGACAGAGTTAATTATAGATTTTACTGTAGCGAGTCTTGAATATCCTCCCCCTGATTTCAAGAAAGAAAGTGAGGAGAAAACTGGAGCCCCAAAATAAAGTTTCGAACCGGCAATAAATAAAGTATCTCCAAAATCCCCTTTATGACCATCTTCCTTTCTTTTGGGCGGAAGAAGTATTTCATTTATAAAGAGCTTTATTGTTTCTTTCTCGTAAAGTTCTGGAGGAAAGGAAATATGTGATAAGAAGACTTTTCCATTAAAATAAAAACCTGGATAAAAGATATTTCCAACTTTTGGAAGACCAAAAGTTACTGTATAATTTGCTTTAACAGATGTTCCCATAATCTCTCCAGTATCTCCATTGACACCAGAAGGAATATCCACACTAACGACGGCCTTTCCGCTTTTATTTATAATATCTATTACATCCCTTAGGATACCTGTTATCTTTCTTGATATCCCTGTTCCCAAAAGCGCATCCACTATTACATCAGAATTCCTAACTGCATCTTTAAAAACTTCAATTTCCTGGTTAAAAGAAATGTCCAAATTCATACCCTTGAGTATCTCAAGATTTCTTTTAGATGCGCCCTTAATTTTTTCTATATTCCCAAATACAAAGACCTTTACATGACCACCTTGAGAATAGAGTTTTCTTGCCACAACAAATCCATCACCACCATTGTTTCCTGTGCCAGATACTACAATAAATTTTTTGTTCTTTACCCCTACCTCCTTTAAAATTACATAATAAACACTGTTTCCTGCATTTTCCATCAACATTTCTTCAGGAATTCCAAACCTTTCAACTGCTTCTCTGTCAAGATTTCTCATTTCTTCTACTGTTGCTACTCTCATTTTTAACACCTCAAAGAGAATTATACAATTTTTGTGAGGTATAATAAAAATATGAGAAAAATCCTGTATTTCACGGATACTCATCTTCAAAGCAAAGAGCTTTCATCCAGGAAGGATAATTTTCTTATGTCAGTTCTTGAAAAAATTGAGGAGATAGGAGAAATAGCTAATTCTAATAATGTGGACTATGTTTTATTTGGTGGAGATTGGTTCTCTCGTCCTTCTCCCAGTGACGAAGTTGTAATTAAACTTATTCAAACATTAAAAAAATTTAATGCAAGACCTATAATTAGTATTTTGGGAAATCATGACATAGAAGGGAGGAATCCTGAAACTTATAACAGAAAGTCGGCAAAAATACTCGAGGAGGCTGGTGTTGTTAAGTTTCTAAAGGATGGTGAAGTTTTTCCTCCAGTTGATACAGAGATTGAGATACATGGGGTTAATTATAGAGATGGTGTTGATGAGAATCCTGATTTTCTAAGGATAGAGAAGAGAAACATGAATCTTATTGCAATAGAAATGGTACATTCCTATGTTCTACCATTTAAGGCAAATTTTTCGTGTCTTTCACTGGAAGAAGTGGCAGGTGTTACCGAAGCAGATATAATACTTGTAGGTCACTATCATGATGGATATGGAGTAAGAAGAGTGAATGGAAAAATATTTATATCTCCAGGAAGTGTTGCCAGGGATAGTATAACTCAATTTGATAGAATTCCACAGGTCGTATTGTTAACCATTGAAAATACAAAAGTGGAACCAAAATTAATAAAACTTAAAAGAGTAAAAAAAAGGGAAGAAATTGAGAGTAAGAAGTTAAATGATATTGATAGAGTTCTCTTTGGAGAGTTTTTTTCCTCTCTTACAGAGAGAGAGAATGCAAGTTTTGATCCAGAAAAAATAATAGAGATGATTTCTAAAAATGAAGACGTGGATGAGGTGGTAAGAAGAGAGGCGTTGAGGAGATATGAAGAGGCAAGGGAAAGAATTTATAAAAAATCTTGATGATTTTAAAAGGAAATTCAGTGGTTTAAATGAAAAACTTAAAGAGAGTATTCTTTTAAGAGATAGCGTTGTTCTGGATGTCTTGAAATCAAAGGAAACTGTGAAAGAAAAAAGTGAATTTAACTTTTCTCCCTTCTTCATTGATGGATCCCTTATGAAAATGGGTGGTAACTACCCAAACTTTTTTTATATATTCCGTTCACTTGCTGTAAATCCCTTTAGTGGAAAAAAAATATTCATGTATGACCTTTTTTCTCCCCTTCTCCTAGAGGATAGAACCTATTTTGAGAGAATCTTAAATGAGATAAAAAGGAGAGAAGAGTATCTACTTTCAGATTTAACATACGCAGAGGAGAGGATAAGATATGAAAGAATGGCAAAATTAGAGGTTCTTGTGGCAATAGACTCAGTTGATTTCTTAAAAGAGGGTGACATCTTAATTATGGATGGTTCCCTAACACATTTCCAAAAACAGGTTAGCAAGGAATTTGATGATCTTCTGAATAGGTGCAAATCTAAAGACATTACCATCGTTGGTGTAATAGAGGATATATATGGCAGGGAGCTTTCAAATTTAGATTTATCTGACAAGGAATTACTTACAGGAAAACTGTCAATAGGAGAGATGATTTTTCTTCCATATCCAAAGAAAAAACATGGTTTCTCAATGGTGTATTTGAGGAGTTCTAATGATCCTATTCCTATTGCTTTTGACATTCCGTCTGATTTTAAAGATAGATATAGAGAGATTGCATCTTTTATAATGTTCATAACAGAAAAGAGAGGGAGAGGGATTCCTATGTTTCTGGATATGGTTGATAGAGAGGTTAAACTAACGGAGAAGGAAATACGGCTTATGGGGAAACAATTTATTGATGAGAGAATATTTGAAACATTCTTCACACCAAAAAGGAGACTGAGATGAGCGATATATTAGTTGTAGGTGAATCCAATCAATTTGAGGTTTTTGTAGCATCAAGAGAGGAAAAATTTTCCTATCATGATTTTTTCTTTGTGAAAGGTGATGGGAAAGAGTATCTTGCAGAGGTCGTTGAGTCTTACAGTATAAATTCCTTCCTTCCTCTTCCTGGAAGTGGAAACGAGAGGGAGGAGAGAATAATCTCTCACTTAAAAACCCTTGGTTTTAAAATTGAAGAGGAAGAAATAAACATAGGAAAACTCAGGTTCTTAGATGAACCACCGTATCCTTTAAAAGTAGGAAGTAGAGTAAGAAGAGCAAACTTTTCTGAGATAAAGCATATCTTTAAGCTAAAACCCGATGGTCTTGTGGTGGGAGTTATTAAAAATACAGATAGATTTTATAACTCTCTACCCGGTGAATTTAAAGACCTTGTGGAAATTCTTGAAGAAGGAAGGAAAAGAGATCAAAGAGAGATCCCATTTATATTCGGTGTCAGAGAAATGGCAGAGTATCCACACATTGGTATATTTGGCGGTAGTGGTTCCGGTAAATCCTTCTCTTTAAGAGTAATTCTCGAAGAGATGGCTAAGAAAGGTTATCCAGCTATTGTATTTGATCCACATTTTGAAATGATCTTTGATATAGTAGATGAAAGCGTTAAGGGCGTTTACAAAAATATAAAAGAAACTGTAAGAGTGTTCACTGTGGGAGAGGATATTGGTATAGATTTTTCTGAGTTATCTGAAGGTGAGGTGGAGTCGTTGTTTTCTACTATAAGTGAAATTGAACCTCCCCAGATGGAAGCAATATACGTTGCATACAGTATGATGGGGGAAGAAAAAAACTTATCAAATTTTAGAGAAAATCTAAGAAGTTTAGGTGAGAAAAAAGCGGAGGGGGAGATTAAGACAAATGTGAATCCTTCAAGCGCAAGAGCAGTACTAAGAAAGCTAAATTACCTGATAAGGCTTGGAATTTTTGGAAAAGGAGACAGGGAGATTATAAGCTGGATGAAGGATAAAAAAATTGCAGTGGTCTGGGGAAACCTCGATACATTAAAGGTTTTTGTGTCATTTTTACTTAGAAAATTGGTGGATAAGAGAAGAATATATAAGGATGGTCTAAAAAAAGGACAAATTGAGGAATACTTTCCACCTTTCTTTGTTGTTATAGATGAAGCACACAATTTTGCTCCAAAGGAATACACCTTTACCATTCCATCAAAAAGGGTAATCAAACTTATCTCACAAGAGGGAAGAAAATATGGTATATTTCTTATTCTTGCCACTCAGAGACCATCCCTTCTCGATGATACCATAACAGCTCAACTTAACACTAAATTTATCTTTAGAACCGTTAGAGAAACTGATCTTTTAACGATAAAGAAAGAAACGGATCTTTCGAAAAGTGACATAGAAAGGTTGCCTTATCTTAAGTCTGGAGACTGTTTTGTATCCTCTGCGATATTTCAAAGAAGTTTGCCGGTTAGAATAAGACTTTCGTTTACAAAAACTCCCTATACAGAGAATCCTTTTGAGGAATTAAAAAAAGAAAAAGAAAAAGAGGATGAAGTTGTATTAAGCTATATAAGAGAAAAAGGCTTGATTGAAGAGAATATGCTTCACATTGCTCTTAAAGAGTTAGAAAGACGAGGACTTATGCTCTCTGGTGAGGATGAGCTTATAAACATTCTTTCAAGGCTCTCAAACAATGGAAAGATTGAAGAGGTAGACAATGGCATTTTTACAATCTGGAAGGTAAAAGATGTGGATTAGAAGAATTACTTTAGAGAACTTCCAATCTCATCCATTTACATCTATTGAGCTTTCACCTAATATAAATGTTTTTCTTGGAAGAGGAAATAGAGGGAAGACTGCAATAATAAGAGCTATACTCTGGGTATTTTTTAATGAACCACAGGGAGATGCTTTTATAAGAAAAGGAAAAAGCATTGCAAGAGTAACTATTACATTAAGTGACGGAACTACTGTTATTAGAGAGAGGGGTAAGGGTACAAACAAATATATCCTTATAACAAAAGAGGGAGACAGAAAAGAATATTCAAGTTTTGGAAGGGATGTTCCAGAGGATATTAAAAAAGCTTTAAAGATCAGAATCCTTCCTATAGAACATGGGAGAAGACTTTCACCTCAGATAAAAGAGCAGATGGATTCTCTGTATCTATTGGATGAGACCCCTTCTATTGTTCATACCACCCTTCTTACAATCTCTGGAGGACATATAATAGACGAAGCAGTTAAATCACTTGCAACTGACATAATTAAAATTCAGAGGAAAGAGAAAGAGAACTTAGAAGAGATAGAAAACCTCAAAACTTCACTCGAAGAATTTAAAGGAATTGATGAAAAGAGAGACAAACTGTTAGTTTTGAAGGGTGAAGCAGAGAACTTGAAGAATCTTTACACTAAAAAAGAGAGACTCTTAAATCTGAAGGAGAGATTAGAAGATATAGATAAAAAATTGAAATTTCTTGAAGATCAATTTAAAGCACTGAATAAGGTGGAGAAAATAAATGAGATTATGAGTGAGGTACAGAATGAGAGGCTCAGACTGCATGAATTTAAAAGGATTAAGCGTAACTATACCGACAATGAATATAAGATTAAAAATTTTGAGAAGTTATATAAAGTGTTAAATAAAGATATTGTTAAAGAAGAGACTGTAGATAAGATAAATGGTTTAAAGGAACGCTATATCTTTTTTAAAAACAAAAAATTAGAATTAAAAAATATCATTGAAAGGAAGAAAAAGGAGGAAGAAGAAAAAAGGGAAATAGAAACTACCATAAATAAGCTTATAGAAAAGTATGTTTCCGTTATAAGAAGAGAGGGAGTTTGCCCGGTGTGTCTAAGAGAAGTGGATAATAAGTTGATGGAGGAAGTGAAGAAAAACATAAAGAGGATGTGGAGGTAAATATGGATATTGAAAAGATTATAAAGGAACTTGATGAACTAAACAAAAGGATTAAAAAGTATGTTGAAAAAAGGCAGGAGATAACTGGAACTTTGAATGCCTTGAAAAATGCAAAGGACGAGATTATAAAGGAGCTCAAGGAGAATTTTAATATCAATAGTATAGAAGAACTGGATAGAGAGATAGAAAGAATTGAGAAGGAGATAGTAAAGAAAAAAATGATGATAGAGGAGTCTCTGAAGGAGATTGATAATGAACTCAATAGAAAAGATCAATGAGGCAGTTTTTAAAAGAATAAGGGAGGTAGAAAAACGATTAGGTGAAAAGCAAAGAATAGAAAAGGAAATAAATATTAGGGAAGAATTATTAAAAGATTTACAGAATAGGAAAAGGATATACACCCAAGCAAAGAGAGTACTTGAATTAGCATATGAAAAGTTGAGACGGGAGACAATGAGTGGTATTGAGAGACTGGTAAATAAAGCACTTGAACCAATATATAAAGATCTTAGCTTTAGAATAGAGCTGGAAGATAAAAGGAATAGAAATACAGCAAGGTTTGTTGTAAAGAACTTAAGCGAAAATCTAATTTTTGAGGGGAACCCTGTAGATATACACGGTGGAAGTGTATCCCAGATTATATCCCTGGCTTTAAGAATCAGTGTTCTTGAGAAAAGTGTAAATCCGAAGCTTGATGGGCCCCTAATTCTTGATGAACCTCTTACATTCCTTGATGAGAGAAGCAAAAGAGCGATGGTGGAGTTCTTGAGAAAAGTGAGCGAGGTACTGAAAAGGCAAATAATTCTTATAACCCATGACAGAATTCTTATGGAGGCAGGAGACAAGATATTTTATGTTGAGATGCATGGGGGAGAAAGTAAAGTTAGAGAGATAGAGGGTGAGGAGGATATTAAAGAAATATAAATATAAGTACTTGACAAATTCTATTTATTTTTATAAAATCTTATCAAAGAAATAATTTATGAAAGGAGGTTGAGAGAGGACGGCAAAATTTCCAGTTCAATTTTTCAAAAACAATTTTTTGAAGGAGGGAAGCAAAAATGGCAAATGAGCAGACTCAAACTACTGATTGGCGTGTAACAGGTTGGGTACTTTACCCAATCGGAAGTAAGCCGAAATGGCCATTAGCATTCGTACTTGGTTTTCAGCATTATCTAACAATGTTTGGCGCTACCGTAAGTATTCCACTTTTAATCGGTGGCGCAATGGGATTTCCACCTCAAGAGCTTGCTCTTTTAATTTCTACAGTGTTCCTTGCAAGTGGACTTGCAACATGGGTTCAGCAGACAATTGGAAACAAGCTCCCAATTGTTCAGGGCGGTAGTTTCTCATTCCTTGGACCAACCTTTGCTACCATTGGTATGGTTTCAGCCCAGGGCGGAAACTGGCAGATTATGATTCAGCAGGTTGCTGCTGCAATCATGTTTGGTTCATTCTTTGAAATTATTCTTGGTTACAGTGGATTAATGGGTTATGTAAAGAGAGCAATTGGACCTCTTGCAATTGCTCCAACAATTACAATGATAGGACTTTCACTCTATGGAGTTGGTGCCCCATATATGGCATCTAACTGGACAATCTCAATCATTACTCTCGTTGCACTTATTGTTTACTCTCAGATTTTCTCAAGATATTCAAGGGTGTTCCTATTATTCCCGGTTATTCTTGCTATTGCAACAGGATGGATTGCTGCACTTATTGGAACACTCGCTGGCTGGATTCCACCTGACAATGCAGCAAACTTAACCAAAGGACTCGAATTAATTAAGAATTCTCCATGGTTCTGGATTAAACCAATAATTCCATTTAAGTGGGGATTCCCAGAGCTTTCATCTCTTACTCTTTCCGCCACCATAGGAATGCTTGCAGGTTATATTGCATCTATGGTTGAGTCCATTGGAGACTACTACTCCTGTGCAAGAATTTCCGAGGCACCTGTTCCAACTGAAAAGATGATTTCCTATGGTCTTGGTGCAGAGGGAGTTGGTTGCCTTATTGCAGGAATTCTTCAGAGCGGAAATGGAACAACCTCTTACTCTGAAAACATCGGAGCAATAGGAATTACAAGAGTTGCATCCCGTAGGGCAATTAGAGCAGGTGCAACCCTTATGATTATAATTCCAATCATTGCAAAAGTTGGTGCTGTTCTTGCAACGCTTCCACAACCAGTAGTAGGTGCAATGTACGTTGGACTCTTTGGATTAATTGCTGCAGTAGGACTTTCAAATCTTCAGTTTGTAAACCTAAACAACGCAAGAAATCTCTTTATTCTCTGTCTCTTATACACATCTCCGCGCCCACGAGACTAGGCATGATCTCGTATGCCGTCTT
>CBFDTJ010000037.1:0-14069 GCA_965612865.1 uncultured bacterium | reverse complement strand
TGATCTATTCTTTGTTCTATATCCCTTTTTATCTTATTATATAAATCTTTTATCTCTCCAACTTCATTCATATTTTTATTTGAATTGTGGCAAGTTCATAAAGCAACCTAATCAAAGTTTCTCCATCTTTCAATGAAACAACTTCCACTGTAGAGTGGGTATATCTTAAAGGGAAACAAAGAGGAATAGACTGATAACCCAATCCCTCAGTTTCAACAATGGATGCATCGGTAGAACCACCGGTTACACCAATTTGAAATTCTATATTTTTTGCATTCATAAACTCAGAAAAGAAACCAAAAAGCTTCTCATCCACAACCATTCTTCTGTCAACTTTTCTTATCACAGGTCCCTTTCCGACAACAACAGAATTCTTATAAGGCAGGCTAACTAAAGAGAAATCTGATGCCGATATTGAATCCACCGCAACAGTTAATAACGGATTTATTCGAGGAGCAATAACTGATGCTCCCCTCAACCCAATCTCTTCTTCTGTCGTAAAGACAAAGACCAATGTATTCAGTGGTTTTGTCTTTCTAAACATCTCAAGTAAGTTTATAAGGATAAAACAGCCGAATCTATCGTCAAGTCCTCTTGACACAATAAGATCATTGTTGAGTTGAATGAAATCCTTCTTAAATACTATCGGTGTACCCTGATTTATACCCAGGGAAATAACCTCTTCCTTCGATTTTGCTCCAATATCTATCTGGAGTTTATACCAGGGAGTAATCTTACCTTCCATTTCCTTCTCAACAGATAAATGGGGTGGAACTATACCTATAACTCCATAGATTTCCTTATCCTCTGTGATAAGTCTTACAGCTCTTGAAACAAGCACTCTATCATCTATTCCTCCCAGCTTCTGAAACCCAATAAATCCTTTCTCATCAATGGATGAAACTACCATTCCCAGTTCGTCCATATGTGCCATAAATAGAATAGTATCCTTTCTTTCCCCCTTCTTTACAACAATTAAATTTCCAAGGGTATCTTCATAGACTTCATCAGGATTCATCTTTTTTACTTCATCTTTGATTACCTCTCTTATCTTTGTCTCAAAACCGCTAACCCCTGGTGTTTCAACAAGTTTTTTGAGTAAATCTAAATTCATACCTCACCTCACTTTATTCTTTTAATGTTACTTCATCAATCCAGTTAAAATAATCTTTATTTCCATCTATAACTGGAATTGCCACAATTTCAGGAACAGAGTAAGGGTGATTTTTCTTTATCACCTCTTCAATCTTTTTATAGAGCTCTTTCCTTGTTTTTATGACACATATATACTCTTTTGCTCTCTCTATCTTTTCCTCCCATATGTAGACTGACTCCTCTAATTCAGATATCTGAACACATGCAGCAAGTTTCTCTTTCAGAAGAAGCATGGACAACTTCTTTAAGGTGTCCAGATCATCCATTGTGGTAACAACCTGAATGTAACTATATCCCGAATTCATTTACCCTCTACCTCCTTTCCACATAAAGGTATTTCACCTTTATAATATAACCATCCATCTTTATACTCAATAAGAATCGGCTTTACTTTTATACCCTCCTTTAATCCTTTATAAAAAACCTTTGCAAAATAGGGGTCATTCTCCTTATTGGGAAGAAAACAGGTCGAATCCGGTCTTAATACAAGGATAAGAAGGTAAGGTTGAAATCCCTCTCTCACAGCAGAAATCAAACTATTTATGTGCTTTGCCCCCCTTGATGTTGGAGCATCTGGAAAAAGAGCAACTTTATTTTTTGAAAGTGTGCATCCTTTAACTTCTACAAGTAGATTCTCTCCATTCTCCTTTTCAAGGAAAAAATCAATTCTACTCTCCTTAAATTTAAATTCTGGCTTTACATCCTTAATATCCCCAAAGATCTTTAGCTTTTTTATTAAAACCTCTGATATCTTACGGTGATAGGCAGAGTTTACAGGAATAAGATACTCATTTACTTTACCTAAAAGCAGGTCCCAGTGTGTTTTTCTTTTTTCTCCCCTTGCTTTCTTTATAAAAACAGTATTGCCTTTGTAGAGTATTTCCTCAAGTCTTCCTGAATCATGTATATGAACTTTCAACAATTTCCCCTCTACCCCCACAATACCAAGGAATCTATTTCTTCTCTCTATAAACTCTCCCATTTTATCCCATGAATACCTGATAATTTTCCTCATAAGGAAAAGTTTACAAAAAATAAAATCTATGTAAACCTATAACAGTTGAAATAAAACAACTTCTCTGGTAATTTTAAACTAATGAATCCTATTATAAAGGAACCTCAAGAAGACCTCGAAAGAGGGAGTGTTAAGAAAATCAGGAATTGGCTTAAAGATTTAATAAATGTGCTTGACATTGTGCTTGCTATCCTTGCTCTTTTATTCTTCTTCATAGGACTAAAATATCTCCCTTACTACATAAGCGAAGCTCTTCATATTCCTGAACAAAACCTTGTTGCTCATGTAGAGGACATACTTTCGTATATAATACTTCTTGCCATTCTCCTTGAGTTAACTGTGGTTCTCGTAAGGTTTTCAACATTTGTCCTGATTGATACACTTATATTTATAATAGTAAGGAAGCTACTGAGACCTTCAATTTCCACCCTTGACATATTTCTCGGGGTATCAGCTGTTGTATTGTTAATCTTTGCAAGAAAGTATGGATTTTCAAAGGAAGAGAAGGAAAAGAAATTCTAATTTAGCCCCTTAGTTTTTTCCATTCCTCCAAAAGTTTTCTCTCAGTCTTTGAAAGCCTGGTAGGTATCTTTATGTTTGCTATTACATATAAATCCCCTCTTCCTCTTCTTCCAAGGAGTGGTAAACCCTCTCCCTTCAATCTTATTTTTTCTCCAAATTGTAATCCTGGTTTTATATTTATAACCTTTTCTCCCTCAAGAGTTGGTATGGTTATGCTTCCACCAAGAAGAGCTGTTATAAGAGGTATTTGAGCTTCATAAAAGAGATTTTCTCCTTCTCTTTTTAAAAGTGGATGTGGTCTAACCTTTACCTCTATATAAAGATCTCCATTAAGGCCATTCCTTCCCTGATTACCCTGTCCTTTAAGCCGAATCCTCATCCCATCTTCTATTCCAGGTGGTATCTTTATTTTAATTCTCCTCTTCTTTCTTACCACACCACTTCCCCCACAAACTTCACATGGATGTGTGTTTATGTAGCCTTCACCATGACATCTTGGACACACAGTAACGGTGACAAACTGACCAAATATGGTTCTTTGAACTCTTTTAACCTGTCCTGTACCACCACATTCAGGGCAGACTTCCTTTTCAAAACCAGGCTCAACACCAGTTCCACCACACCTATCACAAATCTCTTCCCTCTCAATCTCTATCTCTTTTTCAGCTCCTTTTAAAACATCTATTAAATCTATGGTTAGTCTGTAATATAAATCTCCTCCTCTTCTTACCCTTTCTTTTCTTCTTTCTCTTGTTGTACCGAAACCACCAAAGAATGTATCAAATATATCTTCAAATCCAAAATCAAAATCCTTAAAGAAATCACCGAAAGGTCTTTCCTGGTCGTAGGAGAATCCACCAGTTGGTATATCAGCGGATCCATACATATCGTATCTCTTTCTCTTTTCTGGATCTGAGAGAACTTCGTATGCCTCATTTATCTCTGCCATCTTTTTGGCAGCTTCTGGATCGTCTTTGTGTAAATCAGGATGATACTTCTTTACAAGTCTCCTATATGCTCTTTTTATCTCCTCGGGGGTGGCATTCCTATCCACCCCCAGTATCTCATAGTAATCCTTTTTCATTACTTAACTTCGTAGTCTCCGTCAATGGTTCCTTTGTCGTCTCCTTTATCCTTTTTGTTTTTGTCTTCTGGCGGTTTCTGTTGCGTTTGAGTTTTTTTGTATATCTCCTCTCCAATCTTTGCAAGTGCCTCATTTACCTCATCAATCTTCTTTTTTATCTCATCCATCTTGTTTTCTTTAAGGAGTTTCTCAAGTTCATTAATCTTTTTCTCGGCATTCTCATAGACATCTTTACTCACCTTATCCTTGTTCTCTCTAAGGGTCTTTCTTCCAGTGTAAATTATCTGATCAGCAGTATTCCTTAACTCTATCTCTTCCTTCCTCTTTTTATCCTCCTCTGCAAATTTTTCTGCCTCTTTTCTCATTTTTTCTACCTCCTCTTCAGAAAGCCTTACAGCGTTTGTTACTGTTATGTGTTGACTTTTACCAGTTCCGAGATCCTTTGCAGTTACATGGAGTATCCCATTCTCATCTATCTCATAGGTTACTTCTATCTTTGGAACACCTCTTGGAGCAGGTGGGATTCCATCAAGTATAAATCTACCAAGGGAAACATTGTCTTTGGCAAGCGGTCTCTCTCCCTGAAGTATGTGAACTTCTACAGAGGTCTGATTGTCTGCTGCAGTTGTGAAAACCTGAGTTTTCTTTATAGGTATAGGGGAATTTCTCTCTATCATCTTCGTAAAAACCCCTCCAAGGGTTTCAATTCCAAGAGTAAGAGGTGTAACATCCTGAAGAACTATTTCCTGTTTGACACTTCCTTCTATTATTCCTGCCTGAATAGCTGCTCCAGTAGCCACACACTCCATAGGGTCAATTCCCCTCTCAGGGGGTTTGCCAAAGAAATCCTCGATAAACTTCTGAACTATTGGCATCCTTGTAGGTCCACCTACAAGGATTATCTTGTCTATATCCTTTGGCTCAAGTTTTGCATCTTCAAGGGCGCGGGTTAAAGGACCTCTACACTTATCCACTATGGGCTTTACAAGTTCCTCAAGCAGAGCTCTTGAAACCCTCATAACAAGATGTCTTGGTTCATTTCCAATGCTTGTTATAAAAGGAAGGTTTATTTCTGTTTCAAGAACACTGGAAAGTTCAATCTTGGCTTTCTCCACTGCTTCTCTCAGCCTTGGAAGAGCTTGTTTATCCTCTCTTAAATCGACTCCTGTATCTTTTTTGAACTGCTCAATGACATAATTCATCAATGCTTCATCCATATCTCTTCCACCAAGCTGGGTATCACCTGCAGTTGAGATAACCTGAAAAACTCCTTCTCCAAAATCCATTATGGTTACATCAAGGGTTCCGCCACCAAAGTCAAAAACAAGGATCTTTAATTCCTCTTCACTTTTGTTAAGTCCGTATGCAAAAGCTGCAGCAGTAGGCTCGTTTATAAGCCTTACAACCTCAAGTCCCGCAATCTTTCCTGCATTCTTTGTAGCCTGTCTCTGATTATCATTAAAATATGCAGGAACAGTTATTACAGCTTTTTCAACCTTTTCTCCAAGGAATGCTTCTGCATCCTTTTTTATCTTTTGAAGAATAAAAGCTGATATTTGTTCAGGGGTGTATTCTTTTCCAAATATCTTTACCTTATAGTCTGTTCCCATCTTTCTCTTTATACCTGTAACTGTCCCTTCAGGATTTAAAGCCATCTGCCTCCTTGCAGGTTCTCCAACAAGGAGTTGTCCATCTTTAGTAAAAGCAACTACAGAGGGAACAGTTTTTCCTCCAAGAGAAGTTCCTTCTGCAGCAGGTATTATTGTTGGCTTTCCGCCAATGATAGCTGCAGCAGCAGAGTTAGATGTACCAAGGTCTATCCCTATGATTCTTCCCATGTCAGTTCACCTCCTTTTTATATACCTTGACATAGGCAGGTCTTAAAAGTAAATCACCTATTTTGTAACCTTTCCTTAAAACAGCGCTTATCTTGCCGTCCTTTTCTTCATCATTGGTTAAATCTATGGATACAACCTGATGAATGTGTGGATTAAAGGATTCTCCTGTTTTTCCAATCTCCTCCACTCCTTCATTTTTTAAAAAATCTATAAATTGTTTCTCTATAAGTTCAAGTCCTTTTCTTAATTTCTCATCTTTAAAATTTATCTTGGCTCCTTCAAAGCTATCAAGTATATTAAGAAGAGAGGATATTATCTCGCCTCTCTGGCTTAGTTTTCTTTTTTCTTCCTCTCTCTCGATTTTTTTCTGAAAATGCCTGAACTCTCTCCTTTCTTTTTTTATAAGGAAAGAAAGAGCTCTTATCTCTTCTTTAAGTTCTTTTATCTTTCTCTCTTTATCCTTTATAACCTCAATAAGATACGGGGTAAGATCTTCTCTCTTAGTCATACCACCTCCTTTTTTAGCACTCAAAACCTTTAAGTGCTAATTTCAAGAAAAATTTTACATTAAAAAGTTGGACTTGTCAACTATAGTTAGTATTTGACAGCTTTAGGTAAAAAATATATAATTTTGTAAAGATAAATCCAAGGAGGTGAGTGATGGTAAGTTCCAGGAGACTTATTGGGATAATGTTAATTTTGATGTTGGCCGTAAGTTTGGTTTCTCTGTCTTTCTTCTCTGCCTGTGCACCTGAAGAAGAGAAACCACAGGAAGAAGGAGTAAAGAAAGTATTCTTTGGAATTGCAACGGGAGGAACTGGGGGAACATACTTCCCGGTAGGAGGAGCAATTGCACAAATTGTCTCAAACTTTGCAGACTATGACAACGTAGATGTTGTGGCTACAGCACAGACAAGTGGAGCATCTGTGGCAAACTGTAACTTAATTGGAAAACATGAGATTGAATCTGCATTTGCCCAGAATAATGTTGTTTATTGGGCTTATACAGGAACAGAGATATTTAAGGATAAAGAGCCGATCAAGAATTTGAGAGTTATTGCTTCTCTTTATCCAGAAACAATTCAAATAGTTGCTTTAAAGAAATCTGGAATAAAAACAGTTGAAGATTTAAGAGGTAAGAAGGTAGCCGTAGGCGATGTTGGAAGTGGAACAGAAGTTGATGCAAGAACAATACTTAACCTTCATGGAATAACATATGATGACATTGATGCACAGTATATGTCATTCTCGGAAGCCACTGATGCACTTAAAGATGAAAGGATTGATGCTGCATTTGTAACAGCAGGATATCCAACATCAAGTATTGTTGCCCTTGCTACTACAAAAGACATTATTCTTGTAAACATAACTCCAGAAATGGTTCAAAAGCTTGTAGAGGAAGTTCCTTACTATGCACCTGCAACAATTCCTGCAGGGACATACAAAGGACAGGATGAGGATGTTACAACAGTCACATGTCTTGCACAATGGGTATGTGACGCTGATTTAGACGAGGATCTTATTTATAATGTAACAAAGGCGTTATGGGAACATAGAGACTTTGTAGAGAAAGTTCATGCAAAGGGTAAAGACATAACACTTGAAACAGCTATTGATGGTGTTGCTATTCCTCTTCATCCAGGAGCAGAAAAGTATTACAAGGAGAAGGGGTTAATACACTAATATGCTTAACCTGAAGGGGTGAATTTCACCCCTTCTTTTTAAATGAAATTAAAATCAACTCTTTTAATAGTGGTTTTATTAATTGTAGGTATTTATTTTTCATTTTATAAATTTCATAAAAATCTATTGATAATAGATGGAGAAACAGGTAAAACACTTCTATCTTTCAGTGTTAAGAATAAAGATACCTTTGAAATAAGTTTTATCCACTCAGTTTCTCTCTCTCCAGTTTATGAGTATTACAGAATTGAAGATGACAGTATAATACTCTACGAAACAGATTTTTCGTATTCCAGTGCTGGACTTCCCACTGAAACAGAGGGTGACGAGAAACTCATTATAGAAAAAGACAAATTTAAATTAGTTAACATGAACAGAGTTTTTAAAGAGATAAATTATGGTGTTGTAAAGGAGTGGGATTTCAAACTACATATAAAGGGAAGGGAGTATAACCTTTCCAGGATGTTTGGTACAAGAAGAGTTATTATAACCCTCAGGAGGTAATTATGGTGGATGAGGAAAAAACTGAAGAGCTTCTTGAAAAATATGAGGTAAGTGCTAGAAGAAGAAAATTAAAAGGAATAGTCTATCTTATCGTCAAATTAATAGCCATAGCCTTCTCTGCTTTTCAATTCTACACAATAGGATTTGGTCTTTTTCCACCACAGATTCAGAGGCCGATACATGTAGGTTTTGCAATGCTTTTAATATTTCTCATTGTTCCACCTTTCAGAAAGGCAAGAAAGGATACTATTCCCTTCTATGACATAATACTCTCAATTCTTATTGTTCTTGTGTTTTTATATCCTGTAATTTTTTATAAACAACTTGTTCTAAGGGCTGGCTTACCAACAACCCTTGATCTTATTGTCGCAAGTCTTGCTGTTATCCTTGTTCTTGAGGGAGCACGAAGAATAACAGGAATTCCTCTGCCTCTCATTGCCACACTTTTTATTCTCTATGCACTCTTTGGTAGATATATCCCAGGATTCTTTGCCCACAGAGGGTATCCATTTACCCGCGTTGTTGACCATCTATTCTATACCCTTGACGGAATATTTGGAGTACCTATATCTGTATCTACAAAATTTGTCTATGCCTTTCTTTTATTTGGTGCATTATCAGAAAAAACAGGGCTTGGTGGATTATTTATAGACATTGCAAGGGCAATAACTGGAAGAGCAGTTGGAGGCCCTGCCAAAGTTGCAGTTATATCCAGCGGTCTTATGGGAACAGTAAGCGGAAGTTCTGTAGCAAATGTTGTCACAACAGGTTCTTTTACAATTCCATTAATGAAAAAAACTGGATACAGACCATACTTTGCTGGAGCAGTAGAAGCAGCTGCTTCTACTGGTGGACAACTCATGCCACCTATTATGGGAGCAGCAGCATTCATAATGTCAGAGTTTATAGGTGTTCCTTATTTGAGGATTGTAGCAGCAGCAATAATCCCATCTTTACTTTACTACTCTGGAGTTTTCTTCTCAGTCCATTTTGAGGCAAGGAGTTTGGGTTTAAGGGGACTAAGGAAAGAGGAGGTCCCAAATCTTAAGGAACTATTGCAGGAAAAGGGATACCTTTTAACGCCACTTATAATTCTCCTTTATAAACTTATCATGGGATTCAGTGTCCAGGATGCAGCTTTCTCCACAGTTGTTGCAACAATCCTTGTAAGTTTCCTTGGAGATATAGCAAAATTACTTACAAAAAGGTATGCGGAGAGAATTAAAGATTTATTCTTATACATATCAATATACATTCCCATAGCTTTCTTCTTCCTTCTAATATTCCATCCATCTATAAATCTTCATATATTAATTGCTACACTCCTTTCAGGAACTCTATCATCAATTCTCGGGCTTATTTTTTACATATGGAAGTCACCACCAGAAGTAACAAATCCTGTAAATGATGGACTTAAAAAAATTGGTATAGTTCTTAAGGATACAGCATTCATAGTGGTGGATGGTTTTGAAAACGGTGCATACAATGCCCTACCAGTAGTTGCAGCATGTGCCACTGCAGGTTATATAGCAGGGATGTCAACACTGACTGGACTTGCTCTTAAATTTGCAAACGCCGTTGTATCCCTTGCTACAAGTGTAACAAATGCTATAAACAGGGTTATTGGTGCAGTTGCCTCCTTCTTAATGCTTCCAAATGCTATGGCACTTACACTTCTATTTACTATGATTTCATGCATAATTCTTGGCATGGGTATCCCAACCACTGGAACTTATATACTTATGGCTATTATAACGGCGCCAGCTCTTGCACCATTCCTTACACATTATGAGCCAAGAATGGCAATGCTTATAGCACATATGTTTGTTTTCTATTATGGAATTCTTGCAGATATTACACCTCCTGTGGCACTTGCATCCTATGCAGGAAGTGGAATAGCAGGTTCAGATCCGTTTAAAACCGGCTTTACTTCTTTTAAAATTGCTCTGGCAGGATACTTAGTGCCTTTTGTGTTTGCCTACAATCCAATACTTCTTGGCGTAAACTTCCAGTTACTACCTGCCATACTTGCAATAGTCACAGCATTCATAGGAGTGATTGTACTTGCTGCCTCAACCATAGGTTTTCTATCAACTCAGCTAAAATACTATGAAAGAATAGTACTATTTATATCAGCAGTTTTACTGATAATTCCTGGATTCAAAACCGACATAATAGGTGTTTTAATTGCCATAGCTATATACTATCTTCAGAGTTTAAGAAAAAAGGAGAAAGATAATGTATAAACTTGTATTTTTCGGTCTTGGAACTATTGGAAGAGAGATACTTAAAACAGCTCTTTTAAAAAGGAGTTTTAAAATTGCTGGTGGAGTGGATGTAAATCCAGACATTATAGGAAAAGATCTCGGTGAATTAATTGGTGAAGAGAAGTTAGGGGTAAATGTGGTGGATAGTATAAAAAAGATTGAAGAAGCTGATGTGGTTGTTCACTCCACCTCCTCTTTCTTAAAAACAACCCTCCCACAATTTAAAGAAATAATGGAGGCTGGTTTTAGTGTTATATCCACATGCGAGGAGCTCTTCTATCCTTTTCATTTTCACAAAAAAGAAGCGGAAATGCTGGACAAAATAGCAAAAGAGAACGGAGTTAGTATTCTTGGCGCTGGTATAAATCCTGGTTTTGTACTTGATACCCTTGTCTCTTTTATAACCACCGTTTCAAGAGATATAGAAAAAATTACTGCAGAAAGGTATCTTGACGCTTCAAAAAGAAGAAAACAGCTTCAATTAAAAGTAGGAGCATCTTTGTCAAAAGAAGAATTTGATACATTAAAGAAGGATGGAAAGCTTGGACATATAGGGCTACCTGAATCACTAACCTATATTTTTGACTCTCTAGGCTGGAAAATTAAGGATATAGAAAACAGTCTTGAGCCTGTAATTGCTGAAGAGGATTTTGAAACAGAGTACCTTAAAATAAAGAAGGGATCTGTAAGAGGACAACATCAAGTTGCAAAAGGGATTTCTGAAGATGGAAGAGAGATAAAACTTATCTTAAGAATGGCTGTTGGAGAAAAAGAATCCTTTGACAGAATAAGAATAAAAGGAATTCCAGATATCGATCTTAAAATTGATGGAGGTGTTCACGGAGATATAGGAACATCCACTGTAATAATAAACTACATTCCGGGGCTTATGAAACTACCTCCCGGACTTCACTCAACAAGAGACCTTCCTCTACCGCATTTTACTATGTAGTTAAAAACCCCCGAGGATATCCATTATAGATTTTGAAAGAGCTTTCAACTCAAGTCTTATAAGACCAAGTTTAGCCTCTTTGTTTAATACGGCAAGAAGGGCAGAGGACTGATTAAGGCTTACTATAATTATGTAACCCTCAGTGCCTCTTGTGATAATTTCTTCAAGTGTTCCCCTCTTAAAATCCTCTATTGCTTTCTCTCCAAGCATTATAAGAGATGCAGAAACTGCTGCTGTTTTTTCTTCTTCCTCAAGCGGAAGAGTAGATGAAATGGGGAGCCCATCTTTACTTACAACTACGAGAGATTCAACAGTTTTATCTTTCTCCATAAGTTCACTTAGCTTTTGCTTGATTGTTCCAACTTCATCAATCATTATTATCTCCTCCTTTTTTAAGAATTTTATCACTTTTATACATACTTTTCAGCAAAGGTCTTTAAAAGCATAGGCGTTGTAATGGATGTTATCATCGCCATAAATACAATGGAGGTATATATGGGTCTGTTTACTATTCCCTGATTAAGAGCGATATTGGCAACAACTAACTCTACTGCCGCTCTTGCATTCATACCTATTCCAACCACAAGAGATTTCTTAAATGGCATTCCTGAAAGAAAAGCTCCAAAGCCTCCTCCAAAAATTTTGCCCACAAAGGCAACCACAACTATTGCAAGAAGAGAGAGACCTACTGCCTCTCCTGAAAGCACTATGGAAAAACCTGTCCATGAGAAGAACAGGGGAGCAAAAAAGCCCCATATCCATTTTTCAATAGATTCAATCTCTCCTTTCCTCAGGAAATTCCTTACTGTGAGACCACCAAAGAAAGCACCTATTATAAGATGAAGTCCAGCCATGTGTGCAAGCATGGAAAAGATAAACACCCATAACAGCACTATAGAGAGTCTTTCATTAAGAGAGAGTTTCTCCACTCTGGAGAACACAAATCTCCCAAGAAGTGGTCCAAGGATAATGGAGAGAGAAACAAAAAGGATAGCTATAAAAAGCAGTTTTATTAGAAAACTTACGTGTGGTATCTCTCCTGTCTTTCCTATACTGGTTAGAACAGAAAGTATAATTATGCCTATTATATCGTCAACTACAGCAGCTCCTATTATTGTCATTCCAACTTTTGTATTTAATTTGCCAATCTGAATAAGTGTCGCGACAGATAAAGCAACTGCAGTAATTGAAACTGATGCAGCAATATAGAGTGAAGCTGTGGTAGAAAGATTCAGCATTTTAATAGAAACAAAGTATCCTAAAGAGAAAGGTATAATTACTCCAAAAATTGCGGTGAATATAGCTTCTTTTCCAACCTTTAGTAAATCTGAAAGATCTGTTTCAAGTCCTGCACCAAGCATAAGGAAGACACCGCTAAAATCTATCACAGCCTTCATTAAGTCACTTGCCTCTTCGTGGGAAAAGAATCTTAATATTGCGTGACCCTCGGGAACAAATATTCTTGGAAGTATAAAGAGAAGGACAGGACCCACAATTATTCCACCTATTATCTCACCTACTATTTGGGGTTGTTTTAACCTCATCATCAAATGACCAAAGAAGAGAGCTGATGCAAGAAGAAGAAATGTGTATACAAATACATCCATTATTTACTCCATAGATTCTTTATAATTTCCATGCAGTTCAAATCGCCTATAACCTTCTTATTTTCATCAACCACTGGTAACTCTTCAATCTTTTCTGCCACCATGGCCTCAAGAGCATCAACAATATCTTCATCCTCAAGAACATATATTGGTGGAAGCATAATATCTTTAGCCATCTTGGCCTTGGATATTTTTAAAGCATCATATGCATCTTCCTTTGCAACAGTTCTTTTACCTTTCAAAATATGCGTGGTTTTAAGAACAATGGATGTTGGTATTATCCCCATGAGTTCCTCCTTTTTGTTCACAATATAAACACTTCTTGAACGCGGATCTTTAAGTAAAACCTCCACCACTCTTTCAATAGAATCCTCTTCAAAGACAATAGGGGGCTTTATCGTTATTGTTCTGTGAATATCTCTTACCTTCATTTCATATACACCTCCATTTCTCTTCTAAGTTCAGCGTATAAAGGAAATCTCTCACAAAGAGAAAGAACTTCTTTTTTTACTTCATTTAGAATACTTTCATTCTCCGGGTTCTTTAATACCCTGGCAATAAGTTTCCCAACAACTCTCATTTCCTCCTCTTTCATCCCTCTTGTAGTCAATGCGGGGGTTCCAAGTCTTATTCCACTTGCCACAAAGGGCTTTTCGGGATCAAATGGTATTGTGTTTTTATTTACTGTAATATTTACACTCCCCAGCAGCTTCTCTGCTTTTTTACCTGTTATCTTAAAGGGTCTTAAATCTACAAGCATTAAGTGATTATCTGTACCTCCAGAAACAAGCCTTGCACCTTCTTCCTTTAAAGTATCAGCTAATGTTCTTGCATTCTTTACTATCTGTTCCTGATACACTTTAAACTCTTCACTCATGGCTTCCTTAAAACAGACTGCCTTTGAAGCTATCACATGCATGAGAGGACCACCCTGAGTTCCAGGAAAAACAGCCTTATCTATGATTTTTTTATATTTTTCCTTTGTAAGAATAAAGGCTCCTCTCGGACCTCTCAAAGTTTTATGCGTTGTAGATGTTACAAAATCTGCTGTTTCTACCGGGGAGGGGTGAAAACCTGTTGCAACTAATCCTGCAATATGTGCAATATCAGCCATAAGGTATGCTCCCACCTCATCGGCTATCTCCCTGAATTTTTCAAAATCAATTTTTCTTGGATATGCAGAGTACCCGGTTACTATAAGTTTTGGTTTGTGTTTTCTAGCAAGGTCTCTAACCATATCAAAATCAATGGTTTCTGTATCTTTTTTCACTCCGTAATAGACAATGTTGTAAAGTTTACCAGAAAATGAAACTGGGCTCCCGTGAGATAGATGGCCTCCATGTGAAAGCTCCATTGAAAGAATTGTATCTCCCTGTCTCTTATACACATCTGACGCTGCCGACGAAGGCTTAGGTGTAGATCTCGGTGGTCGCCGTATCATT
>CBFDTJ010000036.1:0-14339 GCA_965612865.1 uncultured bacterium | reverse complement strand
AAAAAAGAGTGTTTGTATTACAAAAAACCGAGGGGAAGATTTTTAATGACCCATGACTTTGGTTATCAGTTCTATGAGAAAAATCCTGAGCTTCACAAATTGGGTGCTGTTTTAATTACAACCATTCCTGGCTTTCCTCATATTTACCACAGAGAAATTTTTCCAGAGGGAGATGCAAACTCAATTAATCAGGAAATGTTCAATTTTTATAAGAAATTACTGGAAATAAGGGAAAGGTATAAAGCTTTAAAGTGTGGTTCAATCTCAAATATCTGGAAAGATGGTGATAATGTTATTGCTTATTTGAGAGAATGCAAAAATGAAAGAGTAGTAGTTGTGGTGAATTTCCTGAACAAGACAGCAGTATCAACCCTTAATCTATCTTTTCTATCTGAAGTAACTATTTTGTATGATGTATTAAATAATGAAACTTTTAATGTTGAAGATCCAGATAATTTTAAAATCTCTATTCCCGCTTACGGCTCAAGAATATTAGTATTAAAAAGGGCTTCGTAGACTACAATCATAAACAGAGAGGTTACTATTACAAGATGTGTAACAAACGCTGACTGAAGATTGCTGAAATTAAGGTTGCTTCAGTATCGTTACGTAACAGATGGAAAGGTTATAAACAGAAGTTTGGATGATGTAATAAAAATTTTGAATGAGACGGAAGCGGATTGCATATTTTAAGGGTGGATAACTCAAAAGCCCTGTCCAGATAAATCTTCTGATTGGCCAACAAAGGAAGAAAAAGAAAAATGCGAAGGCTTAGAAAAAAGTTATGAGCATTTGTAGAAAGCGATTTACAAGCTAAAAAGAGAATTGCCAAATATTATCTTTTGCGATGGAACCCAAGCCGAGTATCTTTGAAAAAGTTCAGAAACATATTGGAATCCATTAGTAATAATAATATAGAAGTATCAATAGGAAGATGTATAAGAGATGAGATTTGTTTGTTCTTCTCCCCATGTAAGAAATAAAGTTAATCAGGGAATATGTTTATGTTATGGACTTATACAGGTTTTAGAAAAAATTTCCAAAAAGTTATATAATAAGGATTGAAAGGGCAAACTTGTGAAGGAGGTAAAAAATGTATGATGTATTTGTAATTGGTGGAGGACCTGGAGGGTATGTATCTGCTATAAGATTAGCTAAAAATGGTTTCAAAGTTGGTCTGGCTGAAGAAAAATGGCTTGGTGGAACTTGTACCAACGTAGGTTGTATACCTACAAAAGCGCTCTTATTTTCAAGTAAGATTTTTTCAAGAGTGAAGGAAGCAAAGAAATTTGGAATTACATTACAGGATCCGTCAATCTCTCTTTCCTCTGTAATAACAAGAAAGGATAAAGTTGTTTTAAGGCTTAGAAAGGGTATCGAATATTTATTAAAGAAAAACAAGATTGATCTTTTTATGGAAAGAGCAAAGATTGTTGCAAAGAATAAAGTGCTGTTAGAGAAGAGTGGAAAGGAGATAGAAGCAAAAAATATAATAATTGCAACAGGATCCAGTCCCATAAAATTTCCACCATTTACAGACGAAGATATATGGGTAAGTGATGATATCTTTAGTTTAAAAGAGCAACCAAAGAGCCTTGTAATTATTGGGGGAGGAGTAATTGGGGTTGAAATGGCAACTTTCTTCTCAACTATTGGAACAGAAGTAAAAATAGTGGAAATTATGCCACACATTCTTCCAACGGAAGATGAAGATCTTGCAGAAGCAGTAAGAAAAAATCTGACAAAGAAAGGTGTAGAAATATTTGAATCTGCAAAAACTGAAAAAGTGGAGAAAAATGGAAATGGATTTAAGCTCTATCTTGATATAAATGGTGAAAAGAAAGAAATAGAGGGAGAAAAGATTCTTCTCTCTGTGGGAAGAAAGGCAAACATGGGAGAAGATATAGAAGCCCTGGGAATTGAAACATATAAGAAGGGAATTGTTACAGACGAGAGAATGAGAACAAATGTAGAAGGAATATATGCTGTTGGTGATATAAATGGAAAATTCATGCTTGCCCATGTTGCAATGAAGGAGGGAATAGTTGCTGCAGATAATATTTCAGGTAAAGAAGCTAAAATGGATTATTCAGCTGTACCAAGTGTAATATTTACTGATCCGGAGATATCTGTGGTTGGAAAGAGAGAGTGGGAGCTAAAGAAAGAAGGAGTAGAGTATAAGACAGGTATTTTCCCTGTATCTGCCTCTGGAAAAGCAAGAACAATGGAAGAAAGTGAAGGATTCTGTAAGGTTATAATAGATAAAGATGAGAAAAAGATCCTTGGAATTCAAATGTTTGCACCTGAAGCGACAGATATGGTAATGGAGAGCGTAATGTCCATTCAGTTTGGATTCAGCCCGGAAAAACTTCTTGAAGCAATACATCCTCATCCTACAATGACAGAAATTGTAATGGAAGCAACTGAGGCTGCGCTGGGTAAATCTCTTCATATATAGCAAGGAGGTTTCTATGAAAAAGATACATTTAACACCTGGAAAATTTAAAGGATTAAAGAGACTTTCTGATGATACAGGAAGATTCAGAATGCTTGCTATAGATCAGAGAGGTTCTCTTAGAAGAATGCTTGCAAAGGCAACAGGAAAAAGTAAAGACGAGATAACCTATAAGGAGCTTGCCATAGCAAAAAGACTTGTTATAGAGTATCTTTCCCCTTATTTTTCCGCAACCCTTACAGATCCTCAGTATGGATTACCTGAGGGAATAAAGTTTCTTGATAGAGAGGCAGGATTACTTCTTGCAGCCGAGAGAAGTGGAACAAACCCTGCTGGAAAAGATGGAAAGGAGAAAACCACAGAACTTTTAAAAGGTTGGAGTGTGGAAAAAATAAAAAGAGCTGGAGCAGATGCTGTTAAACTTCTTTTATATTACAGACCCGATGGCTCCCCTGAAGTAAAGGAATTTCAGGAAAATATTGTAAGAAAGGTTGGAGAAGAGGCAAAAAGACTTGATTTACCTTTTGTGCTTGAGCCTATGAGCTATCCATTTAAGGAAGATGAACCTGAAAAAGATTCACCGGAGTTTGCAAAAAAGAAACCTGAAATTGTAATAAAAACCGTGGAAGAATTTTCAAAAGAGGAATACGGAGTAGATATATTAAAACTTGAATTTCCTGTAGATTTAAAGTATGTTGAAGATTTCTCATTTGGGGCTTTCGATGGAAAAGAGAGAGAGGCTGTTTTTACCATGGATGACGCTTATGATTTCTGTGAGGAGATATCAAATACATCAAGAGTTCCGTGGGTAATCTTATCTGCTGGAGTTGACATTGAAGAGTTCCTCATTAATGTTGAAATCGCCAGCGAATCGGGTGCAAGTGGATTTCTTGCTGGAAGAGCGGTATGGAAAGAATTTACAAAATTCTTCCCCGATGAGAGTAAGATGAGTCTCTGGCTTAAAACAAGTGGAGTAGAGAACTACTTCAGGCTGGTGGAAGCATCAGGTAAAGCACTTCCTTACTTTGAACATGCTCTCTTTGAATCTTATGCAAATATAGAAATAGAGAACGCTGGAGAGAATTGGTATGTAGAATACGAAGATTTCCAGGGAATAAAGGGAGAGGGTAAAAAGGAGAAAGAAGAGTATTGATACTAAGACAGAAAAAATATTTTCCTCTGAAAAAGTTCAGAGACATATTGGAATCTCTTAGTAGTAATAATATACATATTAGAAGTATAGAAGATAAGATTGATTCTCTTTTAAGGTATTTATAGATGAGCTTGGATTTGGTGGCCTTCTTGACAAATGTCAAAACTCTATTATTCTTAAATTTAGGAGGGCTGAGATGGCAACAAGTATAGTGCTATTAAAAAAAGCAGAGGAGTTTGGATTCACCAGAGATAAGTTAGCAATAGTTCTCGGTGTATCTGAAAGAACCATCAGAAGATGGGAGAAAAGGGAGAATAAGCCTTCTCCCTTAGCTAAATCAAAGCTTGATGAACTCACTGAAATTCTTAATGAAATAGAAGAGACCTTTGAAAGTAGAGAGAAAGGCATTAAATGGCTCACCACACCAAATAGATCTCTAGGAGGTAAAACTCCTTTAGAGGTTCTACTTGAGAAGAATGGAATAAAGAAGATATCCACTCTGCTTGGTAGATTAAGGTGGGGAATACCTGACTAATTAAATTGGAGAAACAATCCCCTTGAAATTATCAAATCTTTCAAAAATAAAGCCCATTTCAATAGAGGGATTTTTCTTTAGAATAGTCAACAAGAAATACAAAGACAGGATCCTCAGCACTAAAGGAAGTGAAAAGTACGGTGGTAGATATAACGAACCTGGGGTATCCGGTGTTTTGTATCTCTCAGAAAGTGAGGAAGTTTGTAAAGCAGAGATAAAGAGAAAAGATCCTAACTTCCTTCAACCATATGTAATTGGAAAGATAAAGGTTAAATTAAATAAGGTCTTAGATCTCACTTCTGAGGAAAATCTTAAAAAACTTGGATTAAAGAGAGAAGATTTGATAAAAGAGGGAAGCGGAGGGGGATATAAAATCACAAGGAAGATAGCAAGAGAGGTCTTTAAATTAAAATTTGAGGCACTTCTTGTCCCTTCAATAACTGGTAAAGGAAATAATCTTGTTGTTTTACTCCTAAATATACCTGATTCAAGAAAACCAAAGTTGAATGAGATTTACAGGATGTAAAAAGCTTTATAATAAATGACGAGGAGGCTAAATGAATATAAAAGGTGTATTTGTGGGACACGCAGAGGATAGAGAAGCACTAACTGGAATCACTGTAATTCTCATTCCTGACGGTGCCACAGCAAGTTGTGATGTTAGAGGCTCAGCTCCAGGAACAAGAGAGGTTGCCCTTCTCGAACCAACAAAAATGATTAGAAAAATTCATGGTATAGCACTATGTGGTGGAAGTGCATTTGGACTAAGAGCTGCACAGGGAGTGGTAAGATACCTAAAGGAAAAGGATATCGGATTTGACACAGGAATTGTAAAAGTACCCATTGTACCTTCTGGTGTCATATTTGATCTTGGAATTGGTAAGAAGGATATTTATCCAGACGAAGAGATGGGGTATAAGGCATGTATTAATGCAAAAGAAGGTGTTCCTGAAGTGGGAGACATAGGTGTTGGAACTGGAGCAACGGTGGGAAAGGTTCTGGGAATGAAATTTGCTTCAAAATCGGGAATCGGTTTTCATGAAGAGACTCTTCCTCATGGAATTAAGGTTTCTGCTCTTACAGTGGTAAATGCTTTTGGTGATGTATACGAAAATGGAAAAATAATTGCTGGAGCAAGAAAACCTGTTGGCTCTGGATTCCTAAACACAGAAAGATACATAAGGTCACTTATCGGAACAATAACTTCAAAATTTATGGAAAACACAACTCTATCTGTGGTTGCTACAAATGCAGACATCACAAAAGAGGAAGCTAAAAAGATAAGTGAGATGGCTCATGACGGTATGGCAAGAGCAATAAGGCCGGTTCATACAATGTTTGACGGAGACATCGTGTTTACCATTGGAACAGGAGAGAAGGGAAGAATAAGTGTAAATATACTTGGAACGGTGGCTGCCATTTGTGTGGAGAAATCTATAATAAATGCAGTAAAAAGTGTAACTAACCCAGAAGATAGTCAAGAATCATCATAACTATAAAACCAGCCATCAAAGAAAAGGTTGCTTCCTTTTCAAACCCTCTCCTGTGGCTTTCTGGTATAACTTCTTCACTTATAACGTAAAGCATTGCCCCTGCTGCAAAGGCAAGTCCATAGGGAAGAATTGGCTTGAAGATAGAGACAAGGAAAAATCCGAGTAGTCCCATCAAGGGTTCAACAAGTCCTGAGAGAGTTGCAATAAGAAGGGATTTCCATCTTGTATATCCTTCAGCAACAAGGGGTAAAGCAACGGCAAGACCTTCTGGCATATTTTGAAGTCCTATAGCTGTTGCAATAATTATTCCTGCCTTTATATTCCCTGAACCAAAACCCAAACCTACAGAAAGACCTTCTGGAAAGTTGTGAAGGGTTATAGCAAAAACAAAGAGCCATATCTTTTTAAGTCTTGAGGAAGGACCTTCCCTTCCATATATAAAGTGCATGTGAGGAGTAATTTTATCAAGAAATGACATTAAGACTCCTCCTAAGACCATTCCGACAATGGTAACCAGTATTCCTCCTATATCAAGGGCAGGAAGAAGCAGACTGAAGAAAGTAGCTGCGAGCATTATTCCTGCTGCAAAACCAAGAAGAGCATCAGTAAGTTTTGGGTTGTTTTTCTTTAAAAATAATACAGGAATCGCTCCAATGCCTGTGGCGAGTCCAGAAAGAAATATACCTGTTAAACTTATATAAATGGTGTTCATAACTTTATTTTACACTAACTTTTTACAAACCAGCTGACTACAAAACCTGAAAGTATAGCAAATATGAGTATTAGAACATCAAACAGGAGAACAAACTTTAACCCCAGGAAGAGAATTGCAAAGGGGAGCCATTGCAATTTTATAGACCAGGCTCCAATAGTTGTTGCAATGACATTCACACCTGCACCTCTTTCTCTTAATTCTTTGAACAGAGGATAGAAGAGAAAACTGGGACCAACCATAAAAGTTCCAAAAATAGCTCCAATCATAACACCTTTAATGCCGGTTTCTCTACCCACCAGTTTGGATACTGTCTTCTTGTTTAAAAACTCTGAGATAAAACCCATAAGGAATGCCACAGAGATAATTATTGGGAGAAGATTTAAATAGGTTTTTAGTGCATAGCCTAAACCAAAAAGAGTCTTACTGGGATTCAGGATCATTAAGACAACGGCCACAATTAAAATTATTGTTTCCAAAGGATACTCATTAAGGAAACTTTTAATGTTTTTCATAGAACAACCCCTATTATTAAAGATATAACAATTATAGAAAAAACAGTGAAAATGTTTCTTACTACAGCAAATTTTACCCCAAGATACTTAAACTCTAAGGAAACGGCTATTATTCCAAGCATAACCCATGAGGCAAGAAAGGATGAAACAAGGGAATAGCTTGCTCCATTTTCAAGTAGATACTTTCCAATAGGATAGCCTGAAGCAGGTGGTCCCATCATGACAGCGCCAACAAATCCAGAAAGTATGCCTTTAAAGCCCTGGAAATTCAACAGAAAGTTACCAACTGACTCCTTGGATAAAAACTCTTTTAAAATCCCTATTATTAAGAATATTGAAAAGAGCCTTATGGAATTTTTAATTAATGTCTTTATTCCCTTGTTTACGCTTCTTTTTAACTTCTTTTTATCCCTTAAAAGATATATAAAATACAGGAAGGCAACAAAAGCAAGAAATGAAATTCCAAATATTAAGGTACTCACATCTTCCTCCTTTTAGATTTTATGAAAAATTTTTCTATTATATTATATCTTGATTCTGTTAGAAACACACCCTTTCGTCACCTGAACCTCAAAATTACAAAATTAAATTCCATACAAATTTGACAAAAGTTCAATTTATGATATACTTCGCACACTAAAGTAAGAAAGGGAGTTTAATGGCAGTATCAATTTTAAAAAGAAAGAAACTTTATATCCCCGTCATGGTTAAATTCTGGATTTCCATTGCTATCTCATCCCTCTGGGTGATATTTTCAATTATAGTTGCTCGGCCATGGCTATACAATTTAAGTGAGTTCATAGGGTTTATTCCTGCCCTGCTTATCATAACATTTGTAGCTTTTGCTCCTGGATTCCTGGTTGCCTTTGTCTCAGTAAGTCTTCTTCTTGACAGACAACCAAAATTAAGAAATAAAAACCCGAACGATCCAATTACAATATTAATAGCTGCAAGAAATGAAGAGGAAAGAATAGAAGAGACTTTAAAATACATAAAGAAACAGAACTACAGAGGAAAAATAAATGTTATTCTTGTAGACAACAATTCAACAGATAAAACCATAGAAGTAGCCAGAATTGCAGCAAAAAACTTAAATCTTGACATTTCAATTCTTGAGGAGAAAAAGAAAGGGAAAAGTAATGCCCTGAACAAAGGATTAAAACACATAAAAACTCCTTTATTTATAACCCTTGATGCTGATACTTTATTACATGGTGACGCTATTAAAAATATAGTAACGAGAATAAAAAACTCAAGAGAAGACGTTTGTGCAGTTGCAGGTCATGTTCTTGTGAGAAACAGTAGAAAAAATCTTTTATCAAAACTTCAGGAATGGGATTATTTCTTAGGAATCACTTCAATTAAAAAGATTCAGGCTTTATATCAGGGAACACTTGTGGCTCAAGGAGCCTTCAGTCTCTACAAGACTGAAGTTGTAAGAGAAGTAGGTGGATGGCCAAATGCTATTGGTGAAGATATAGTGCTCACATGGAATTTCTTTAAAAATGGTTATAAAGTATATTTTGAGCCCCTTGCTGCTGCATTTACGGACGTACCCCAAAAGCTTAAACAGTTTGTAAAGCAGAGATCAAGATGGGCAAGAGGATTATTTGAAGGATTAAGATCAGCTCCCCCATGGAAACAGCCATTCTATCTAATCTCTTATCTTACCGCGATAGATATACTAATCCCCATAATAGATACTGTCTTTACCTTTGTCTGGATTCCAGGAGTAATACTTGCTCTATTTGGAAAATTTTATATTGCAGGTCCATACACACTACTTGTTATACCTCTAAATTTTGTTTTTTCCATCATAATGTATTACCAGCAGAAGGAAACTTTCAGAATCCTTAACTTAACCATAAGAAGAAACAAGATTGGATATTTTATGTTTCTCTTGTTCTATCAAATAATTCACTCCCCAATTTCTGTTTTGGGTTATTTCCAAGAAATATTCAAATCTAAAAGAGTGTGGAAATAACATAAAATTTGACCCAACCCTGTTTTTATGATATAAAGAGATGGAAACCACACGTCCTGGATTTTCTTCAAGGTGCTTCCAATGTGGAAGTCTGAAGAAAAGATGAAGGGACGGAGGAAAAACCTAAAGGAGGTAGAAAGATGCAAGTAACCATGAAACAACTCCTCGAAGTAGGAGCACATTTTGGTCATCAAACCAAAAGATGGAATCCCAAAATGAAAAAGTACATATTTATGGAAAGAAATGGGATTCACATCTTTGATCTAAGGTATACCCTTGAAGCAATAGAAAGAGCATGTGAATATGTTTCTAATATTGTAAGAGAAGGTGAGATAATTATTTTTGTTGGAACAAAAAAACAGGCTCAGGATATAGTAAAAGAAGAAGCAGAGAGATGCGGAATGTACTATGTGAACCAAAGATGGGTAGGAGGACTTCTCACAAACTTTCCTGAAATTAGAAAAAGAATCGATAGACTTGAAGAACTAATAAGAATGGATGAGAGAGGGGATATAGATAAACTTCCTCTTAAAGAGGCAAAAAAACTGAGAAGAGAGAAGAGAAAACTTTTAAGATTCTTTGGAGGTCTGAGAGGAATAACAAAAATACCAAGAGCAATATTTGTAACAGATACAAAGAAGGACAGAAACGCAATACTTGAAGCAAGAAAAAAAGGTGTTACAGTTATAGCGATGGTTGATACAAACTGTGATCCTGATGATGCAGATATTCCAATTCCTTCCAATGATGATGCAATAAGAGCCATAAGGCTTATAACAGGCGCTATTGCAGATGCAGTAATAGAAGGAAGAGAAGGAAAGATTATAGAAGAGGAAAAGAAACCCGAGGAAGAAGTAGAGGAAATGTTCCTTACAAGTGAAGAAGAGATAAAGGAATTTATGGAAGAGGGAAAAGAAGAAGAGAGTAAAGAGGAAAAGAGTGAAGCATCTGAAGAAGAAAAGAGTGAGACACCTGAAGAAGAAAACAATAAAGAAGAGATAAAGGAGGAGAAGAATGAAGATTAGTATGGATCTAATTAAAGAATTAAGGGAAAAAACCGGAGCAGGAGTTTCTCATTGTAAGGAAGCTCTCGTAGAAACCGGTGGAGATATAGAGAAAGCTATTGAGTATTTAAGAAAAAAAGGGCTTGCAAGGGCCGAAAAGAAGATGGGTAGAGAAGCCAAAGAGGGAATAGTTCATTCATACATCCATCTTGGCGGTAAAATTGGAGTGATGGTTGAATTAAACTGTGAGACAGATTTTGTTGCAAGAACAGAGGATTTTAAAAAACTGGCAAATGAACTGTGTCTTCAAATTGCCTTTGATGCACCGGAATATATAAGTAGAGAGGATGTACCTCAGGAGATAATTGAAAAAGAGAAAGAGATAATTAGAGAGCAACTTAAGGAGATGAATAAACCACCTCACATAATTGAGAAGATAATAGAAGGAAAGCTCAATGACTTCTATGCAAAGCACTGCCTTCTTGAACTTCCCTATATAAGGGACGAAAAGATAAAAGTTCAGGATCTTATAAAAGAGTACATTTCCAAACTTGGAGAAAATATAGTGATAAAAAGATTTGTAAGGTTTCAAATTGGAGAAGAGTAATCTATGTCGTACAAGAGGATACTTCTTAAAATATCAGGGGAATCACTCTTAGGAGAAAAAAAGTTTGGCGTAGATTTAAAGTTTCTTGAGTATATTGGAGAACAGATTAAGAAACTTACGGGGAGGAGGGTTCAAGTTGCCATTGTTATAGGGGGTGGAAACATATGGAGAGGTAGCGAGTGGGAAAAAATGGGTATGGATAGATCAACTGCTGATTATATAGGGATGCTTGCTACTGTAATGAATGCACTGGCGCTTCAGTCAGTACTTGAGAAGATGGGACTTGTTGTAAGAGTTCAATCTGCAATAAATATAATGGAAGTTTGTGAACCTTATATAAGAAGAAAAGCTATAAGACACCTTGAGAAAGGGAGAGTTGTAATATTTGCAGCAGGGACAGGGAATCCCTTCTTTACAACAGACACAGCAGCTGCTTTAAGAGCAGCAGAAATTGGAGCAGAGGTAATTCTTAAAGCAACAAATGTGGATGGTGTATACTCAGAGGATCCTCATAAACACAAGGAAGCGAAACTATTAAAAGAAATAACATTCACAGAATTTCTTGCAAGAAACTTAAGAGCACTCGATCCCACTGCAATTTCCCTATCAAGGGATAGCAAAATTCCAGTTATTGTTTTTAACATTAAAAAACCTGATTCAATTTATAAGGCTGTGTTTGAAAAAGAAGGAACAATTATAAAGGGAGGTTAAAAATGAAAGAGCTTATAAAAGAAACAGAGAGAAGAATGAAAAAGGTGGAGAAAAACCTTCTTGAGGAATTTGCCAAAATAAGGCTTGGCAAAGCAAATCCCGTAATTCTTGAAGAGGTAAGGGTTGAGTACTATGGACAACATGTTCCCTTAAATCAGGTTGCAAGCATAAGCGTTGTAAATCCCCAAACTGTCATTGTAGAACCCTGGGATAAAAATATCATTAAGGATGTGGAAAAAGCAATACAACAGGCAAACCTTGGATTAAATCCTCAACTGGAGGGAAACATAATAAAAATTTTCTTTCCCCCTCTGTCTGAAGAGAGAAGACAGGAACTTGTGAAGCTTGTAAAAAAACTCACCGAAGAGAGAAGAATATCTATAAGAAATATAAGAAGGGATGCAATAGAAGAGATAAGAAAGGCAGAAAAAGATAAGAAAATTTCTGAAGATGAGAGTCATAGATATCAAGAGGAAATTCAGAAATTAACGGATAAATACAACGAAATTTTATCAAAGCACGAAAAAGCAAAGGAAAAGGATATTCTAGGATAAAGGGTGTACATAATAGAAATACTGAAGGACAAATGTAATAAATGCAGGGAATGTTTGAAGAATTGTCCAGTTGAAGCAATAATTGAAAGAGATGATAGCTTCCAAGTAAATTTGAACAGATGTATATACTGTGGAATATGTATAAAAGAATGTCCAGAGGGAGCAATAATTGAAAGAGAAATATAAAATACCGCAACATGTCGCCATAATAATGGACGGTAACGGAAGATGGGCAAGAAAGCGAGGTCTCCCGAGAGTTTTTGGCCATAGAGAGGGAGTAAAGGCTGTAAGGAGATCTGTTGAGTTTGCTTACAAAAAAGGAATAAAGACACTTTCCCTTTTTTCCTTCTCAACAGAAAACTGGAAAAGACCAAGGGAAGAAGTGATGTTCCTTATGAATCTTTTTAAAGAAACAATAGATAGAGAGTTTGATGAATTAATAGAGAGGGGAATAAGAATAAAATTTTTATCAAAGAGAGAGGGGATTCCTGATTTTGTTCTTGAGAGAATGGAAAGGGCAGAAAATCTTTCTAAAGAAAATGAGAAGATGAATCTCCTTATTGCTTTAAACTATGGTGGAAGATACGATATAGTTCAGGCTGTTAATAGAATCATTAAAGAAAAAAAAGAAAAAATAGATGAAGAGGAGTTTGGAAAATATCTCCTTACATTTCCCTTCCAAGATCCAGATCTTTTGATTAGAACTTCAGGAGAGAAGAGAATATCCAACTTCTTCTTATATCAACTTGCTTACACAGAATTATACTTCACAGAGACCCTGTGGCCTGATTTTGATGAATCTGAATTTGAGAAAGCTCTTAAAGAGTATGAAAGGAGGAAAAGAAAGTTTGGCGCTATCTGAAACAAAAATAAGAATTATAGGAGCAGCATACTTTGGCATTCCTTTCCTTGTTTTCCTTTATCTTGGGAAATATTACTTTTTATTTTTTCTTTTGCTTCTATCTATAATATCTTTGTATGAACTTTTGACTATCTCTGAAAATAAAAATTTTTTCTACCTACCTTCTGTACTTATCCCATTTTTCATAAGAAAAGATCTCTCTTTAATCTTATTACTCCTCTACACATTCATTCTGTTTTTGGTAGATAAAAAAGAGAAAGAATTTCTGGAAAGAAATATATTATATCCGTTTACATTTATGGTTATAGCATCGATTCCACTCTCCTTCTTTTATATGATTAGAGAAGAGAAGGGGTTTTATATCTCTCTTATAATTCTTATATCGATATGGATTGATGATGTTTCTGCATACTTTTTGGGTAAGAAATTTGGAAAGAGAAGAATTGTTCCAGGAATCTCACCTGGTAAAAGTTATGAAGGTCTTATAGGAAGTTTGATTGTGGTTTCCATATTTCTTCTTTCTTCTTCCTTTATATTTGGTTTCTTTTCTCCTCTAAAATCTCTCCTTATATCCGTTATTATAGTCTCTCTTTCCTTCCTTGGTGATATATTTGAATCCCTTATAAAAAGAAAATTCAATGTAAAGGATTCTGGAAACATAATTATGGGTCATGGCGGTATCATGGATAGAATTGATAGTTTTATATTTACCATACCTGTGTTATTTTATCTATTATGAGAAACATTTTTATTGTAGGCGCAACTGGATCAATTGGAACTCAAACCATTGATGTATTAAAGAATCTAAAGGATAGATACAGACTTTCTGGCATTTCAGCGAGAAGAAACACAGAAGGGTTAATTAAAATATGGAAAGAATTTAAACCAGAATATATTTTAATTAGAGACAAAGAGAAAATAGATATTCTCAAAGAAAATACAGAAGCAAAAACTCTTTCTTTTGAAGAAGGCTTTGAAGAAATTCTTTCAAATAAAGAAATAGACACCATTTTTTTCTCTTCCAGCGGAATTGATGACATAAAGTGGATTATTCTATCCATAAAACACGGAAAAAGAGTTTTTATCTCTAATAAAGAATCCTTTGTTGGTGGAGGCGAACTTATAGTAAATGAACTGAAGAAGAAAGGAGAGACTCTTATTCCTATTGATTCAGAGCATTCAGCAATATTCCAGCTTCTCGAGAACAAAAAGAGAAAAGAGGTGGAGAAAATTATACTTACAGCATCGGGAGGTGCTTTTTTTGGAAAAAAACAGGATGAGTTAGTAAATGTGAGACCAGAAGATGCGCTGAAACACCCAACATGGAGAATGGGAAAAAAGATAACGATAGACTCAGCAACACTTTTTAACAAAGGAATGGAAGTTATAGAGGCACATCTATTTTTCAACTTTCCTTTTGAGAAAATTGATGTTGTAATTCACAAAGAGAGTATAATTCACTCTTTGATAGAAATGGTGGATGGTCATGTCTTTGCACTTCTTTCTTATCCAGATATGAGATATCCAATTAAATACGCTTTAACCTATCCTGATAGAATCAAAAATGACTTTAAGAGATTTAAATTTAATAAGAATCTATCATTCTATCCATTTGACAAGGAAATCTTTCCGTGTTTTGAGATAATCGTTGAGGCTGGAAAGATGGGAGGAACTTTGCCTTCCTCTATCATCCTGTCTCTTATACACATCTGACGCTGCCGACGAAGGATTAGGTGTAGATCTCGGTGGTCGCC
>CBFDTJ010000035.1:0-15176 GCA_965612865.1 uncultured bacterium | reverse complement strand
CTCTTAAGCATATACAGGAAATTATATCTTCTAATTATCATTTTTTCTTCATATACCATTAACTCAATTGCACCATCTAAATCTGTTCTATAAACTTTTGAACCTACTTTTATCAGAGAATCAATTATTGATTGGGATGGGTGTCCAAACCTATTTGGACCAACAGAAACAACAGATACTTCTGGTGACATAAGATTAAAAAATTCCTCTGAGAGGGAAAATCTACTTCCGTGATGCGAAACCTTATACACATTAACATTTGTTATCAATTCAGGAAATACCTCACAAATCTCATTCAATCCTTCTTTTTCCACATCCCCTGACAGCACGAGAGAAAACTCTTTATGTCTTAGTACAAGAAATAGGGAGTTGTTATTATCATTGGCTCTACCATAATTCTTTCCGTCCTCAACAGGGTTTAGTACATAGAGTTTTGTATCCTTATCTAAATTTAAAATATCTCCACGCTTAAGAGGAAAAAACCTTACTCCCTTCTCTTTCCCAATGATTATTAGTCTCCTTCCAATTTCCCTTAATGAAACATGGGGACCGTATATTGATTTAACGAGCTCCTTATCTATTACATGGAATAGACCCTCAATGTGATCTGCATCCTCGTGGGTGAATATCATCATATCAAGTCTGTTTATCCCCATTCTTTTCAAAGAATCTAATACCCTCTCTCCTGGACTTACCTTTCTATCGTTTAAAGTTCCACCTCCATCTATAAGTATGGTTTTACCAGAAGGAAGCTTCAGAAAAATAGAGTCTCCCTCTCCCACATCAAAAAATACAACCTTCAAGGTATTTCTTTCAACATAGTATGGATAGATAAAAGAGAAAGTGATCACTACAATAAGAAAAACAAAAATTACCTTTTCAAAGCTTATCCTGATGTTCCAATTTTTTCTTAACACAACGATTAAAAAGAGAAGAAGGTAAGATACTATAAATGAAAGGTGGGGTTTCTTAATTCCAATATAGGAAATGGGAGTTTTTGAGAAAAAATCTACAACCTTAATAAAGATATCTGCAGGAAACTCAATCAAAAAGATAAAGTTTTTATCAATGAGTGAAAGAAGGGTAATAACAAAAGTTATTGGAAGAAAGAGTGTAAAGATTGGCGAAGTCACTATGTTTGATATAAAGAAGATTAATGAAAAGATTGGAAAATAGTAGATACTAACAGGGAAGACTCCAAAAAGAGAGACAGGTGAAACAAGTAATAACTGCTTCAATCTACTCCTTACACTTGACATTATTGAAATTATTGAAAAGGTGGCAAGAAATGTTAATAAGAAAGAGGGAGATATTATTGATAAGGGATTTATAAATAATATAATCATAGCTCCAAACAACAAAGAGTTTACTGTATCCACATCCCTGTAAAAACTTTTTCCTATCAAGTAAACAGATATCATTATAAAAGCTCTCACTGCAGAAACAGGAAACAGAATTAAACTAAGATAGAGAAATAAAATTACCACCACCAAAATAGGTGGAAATATAAAAGAGAGGAACATGGATAGTATTGACAAATGAAGTCCAGAAACAGCAAGAAGATGCATAACACCAGCATATTTAAACTTTTCTTTTATTTCCCTCTCTATACTCCCCCCACCCATAAATATTCCTCTAACAAAAGAATACTTCTCTGGAAGTAAATTTAGATTGCTATTTATTCTGTTCCTTATCCTGGAGATAATACTATCATTCCTTTTTCTTACTCTAATATCCTTTGCATAGAATTTCAAAATTGAGTTTTTAGAAATTGAATATAGTATGAAAGACTCCTCACCAGGATTCCCTCCAAAATCGTTTATAAACTCTCCCCTCACTTCCACTTCATCAAAAGGTTTTAAATCATAAATTCTATTTTTGTATACAGTTACTCTTCCATACTCTGTTTTTATCTCCAGTGAAGTTCTTTTTTCAAAAGACACCACTTTGCCCATAAGTGTATCTGTCTCAGGGTTTTCAAATGAAGGGAATGCAAAAAAGCCACTTCTTATTATGCCAATAGTTATAAAAATAATAAAAAAGAGTATGAAATCTTTCCTTCTTACGAAGAAAAGAGGTATAAAAACAATGGGAAGCAAGAAGAGAAACTTCAGGGAGAAGAGAGAAATAAGGAAGAAAATAAATATTACTGGAAAAAGCTTTCTCAAGGACCTACAGTTATCAAATCCTTTATCGCTTCAAATTTCTTCTCCCCTATCCCTGAAACCTCTTTTATTTCTTCTATACTCTTAAAATAGCCATTGGTTCTCCTATAATCTATAATTCTTTGAGCCAGAACCTCTCCAATTCCCGGAAGTGTCTCAAGCTCCTCTCTGGATGCAGTATTTATGTTTATTAGATTACTCTGTGATTTAAAATACATCTTTTGATTTTCAGAAATAGCTTTCTCTGAAACATCAACATTTGAATTAAGCATCTCTTTATTGTAAACAATTATCTTCTCTCCATCCTTTAACTTTTCTGCGAGGTTTATAGAATCAAGATCAGCATCCTCTGTGGCACCACCTGCTTTTTCAATGGCATGAAAAACTCTATCTCCCAGAGACATTTCGTAAACTCCAGGATTTCTAACCTCTCCTGCTACATGCACATATATTTTGTTCTCGGTTTCAATAGTTATCTCTTCTTTATTTTCAGTATTTATCCCCCTGTAACGGCTATGATAACCAAGAGTAAATCCTATAGCAAAGGAAACAATTATAGCTATTATCCACTCTTTCTTTCCAAAGATCATAGCACAAGAGACAAAATCCCTTTCTCTACATGAAGGCGGTTTTCTGCCTGATCAAAGACTACAGAATTCTCTCCATCTATAATCTCATCAGTTACTTCCTCTCCTCTATGAGCAGGTAAACAGTGCATAAATATAAAATTCTTCTTGGCGTGTTTCACAAGCTCTCTGTTCACCTGATATCTCTTTAAAATGCTCTTCTTCCTCTCCTCTTCTCCTTCCTGACCCATGGAAACCCAGACATCTGTATATATGATGTCTGCATCCCTTACTCCTTCTACTGGATCATCTGTAAGAACAATCTCTCCACCGTATCTCTTTGCATCCTCCATTGCCCATTGTGTAATCTCCTCATCTGGTCTTAACTCCTTGGGACTTACAACAAAAACTCTCATTCCCATCTTTGCTCCGCCAAGCATTAAGGAATGACAAATATTGTTTCCATCTCCGACATATGCAAGTTTAAGACCTTTCAAATCTCCTTTCTTCTCCTTTATGGTGAATAAATCTCCCAGTATTTGACAGGGATGAAATTTATCAGATAAGCCATTTATGACTGGTATACTTGCAAATTTAGCAAGGTCCACGAGATCCTTATGTGAGTATACTCTTGCCATAATGCCATCAAGGTATCTTGATAAAACTCTTGCTGTATCACCAATTGTTTCGCCTCTTCTTAGCTGCAAATCCCTCGAAGAAAGATAAAGGGCATAACCGCCAAGTTCATACATAGCCACTTCAAAGGAAATTCTTGTTCTTGTGGATGGCTTTTCAAAAAGCATTCCCAGCTTTTTACCTGCAAGAATAGGAATAATCTCTCCCATCTTTGACCTTATCTTTAAAACCTCGGTGGCTCTTAAAAATTCTTCAATCTCTTCTCTTGTAAAATCATAAAGAGATAAAACATCTCTACCTTTTAAGTTCATCCTGTCACCCCTTCCTCTCTTAGTTCTTTTTTAATATTGCCTAAAATTTTCTCTCTGTCAAGATTACTTGTGATAAAATCAATTAGGATGAAGAACATTGAGGAAGAAATAAAGAATTTAAAAATTGAGATAGCCAATATAAAGAGAAACTTATCTCTTATTCTATCTTATATTGATCCAGACTTTGAGGAAAAGTTAATCTACAGAATTTTGAAACAGAAAGGGTTTAGCGTCATAGGTAAAAAGGAAAAAAAGATAATTCTTCCAGGAAAGAGAGAATTTGTAGAAGACTATTTAAACCATCTAAAAAGCTATTATATGAGAAGAATCATTTCAGATATTGCAAAACTTAAAATAGTAGATAAAAGGGGAATTAAAAAACTCAAAGAGAGGTGGGGTGAAGAAGCTGTAGAAAAGTATCTAAAACTTTTGGTTAAGTTTGAAATAGTTGAGTTAAAAGAAACTGGCTATATATTCAGGTTTTCCCATATTGATAATTTCGGGGATACTCTTGAATGGTTTGTCTCTAAAATACTTATAAGAGAGTTTGCCATCCCTTCTGTAAACGGAGTAAAGATAAAAGATATTGCTGGGGGAGGAGACTTTGATATATTCTTTCTTCTCTTTGGAAATCTATCCTACATTGAAACTAAATCCTCCCCTCCAAACAATGTATCCATTGAAGAGGTTGAGAATTTCATTAAAAGAATAGATGCTGTTAAGCCCTTTGTCTCTTTAATGTTTATAGATACTACCCTCAATATAAAGAGAAACATTATTGACAATCTGGGGTTCCTTTTAAGAAGAATTAGGAGGGATTTCAATCCAGTTAAACTTAACACTGGATTTTATAGGGTAAGTTGTGGTATATATGTTTTTAATGCAAAGAGAACTATCGAAAGCAGTTTTCATATAATGTTAAAAGATCTATTGAAGGAGGAAAGAATTGAAGATAGTTATAACCAATGATGATGGGATAGATTCTTTAGGAATAAAAGTTCTGGCAAAGGCAATCGCTGAACTTCCATTTGAAGTTTATATCGTTGCCCCTGAAAAGCAGAGGAGCGCAGGAGGTCATTCAATAACAACCCACAAACCTCTGAGGATAAATGAAGTGGATATTGGAGTCAAAGGGGTTAAAGCTTTCTCCACAAATGGTTCCACAGCAGATTGTGTGATCCTTGCAAAAGATGTTATCGTAAAGGATATGGATTTTGTAATCTCTGGAATTAATGAACTACCAAATGTTGGAGATGATATCTCTTATTCAGGTACAGTTTCAGGAAGTATAGAAGCAATACTAAATGAAGTTCCTTCTTTCTCTGTATCCATATTCAGGTTTGGTGAGAATTTAAAAATGGCTGCTAAATTCTCAAAGAAATTGCTCCTCTATCTACTTAAGAATCCTCTCAAAAAGGGTGTATTCTTGAATGTAAATTTTCCAGGATCGGGAGAGATAAAAGGAGTAAAGATAACAAAGATTGGAAGAGTAAAATATGTAGATAGAACAGTAAAAAGGATTGATCCCTCTGGAAAACCATACTACTGGATAATGGGAAAACCAGTATGGAGTGGAGATGAGAACACAGATACATGGGCAATAAGAAATGGTTATGTATCTATATCTCCCCTGAGGGTAAACTTTGTTGATGATGAGGAATATAAGAGACTGAAGGAGGAAGAGGAGAAATTTTTGCCTCTACTTGATATATGAAAAAGATACTTGTTATAACAGAGAAACCATCTGTTGCAGAAGATATTGCTAAGGTCCTCGGAGCAAAAAGAAAGGGAGATGTTTTTGAAAATGAGAGATTCACCATAACATTTGCGCTTGGCCATCTTGTTACTCTCTCTGAGCCAGAGGATTATGATAAAAGGTACAAATTCTGGAATCTAAAGGACTTACCCATCATTCCAGAGGAATTCAAATTAAAACCCATAAAGGAAGTAAAAGATAGATTCATATTTATAAAGAAGCTTTTAAAAAGTAAAGATTTCGAGTTCGTTGTTAATGCCTGTGACGCAGGGAGAGAAGGTGAACTTATCTTCAGATTTATATACACACTATCTGGTTCAAAACTTCCAATAAAGAGATTATGGCTCAATGCTCTAACACCTGAAGAGATAAAAAAGGGATTTGATAACTTAAGAGATGGTGAAGAGCTGGAACCATTATCACAATCAGCATGGGCAAGAGCTGAATCTGATTGGCTCATAGGTATAAATGCTACAAGGGCTTTCACAAGAAAAGAAGGACTCCTTTTCTCTCTTGGAAGGGTTCAAACACCAACACTTGCCATTGTGGTTAAGAGAGAGAAAGAGATAATCTCCTTTAAGCCTAAAAAATTCTTTGAGTTATTTGTGGACTTTAATAGAAACTCCTTTGATTACAGAGGTAAGTGGTTTAAAGGAAAGGAAGAAAGGATATTTGACAGGAAACTCTTAGAAGAAATACTCAAAAAAATAGAGGGAAATGATGGTGTAGTTGAGAGTGTGTTGAAGAGGAAAAATAAAGTTCTACCACCTCTTCTTTTTGATCTCACAGAACTTCAAAGAGAAGCAAATAGGCGTTTTGGTTACTCTGCCCAGAGAACATTAAAAATAGCACAATCACTTTATGAAAGACATAAACTTATAACCTATCCAAGAACTGATTCTCGTTATCTACCCTCTTCCATGAAGAAGGAGGTAAAAAAGACCCTTAAAAAAATATCCAGCTTTAACAGAGAGTTAAAGGAATTTATAGAAGAGATTGAAAAAGTAGGAATAAAATTTACAAAAAGGATTTTAAATGATGCAAAGGTAACTGATCACTTTGCGATAATACCCACAGGAAGATTAACTTCTAATCTATCAAAAGAAGAGAATAACATCTTTGATTTAGTGGTAAAAAGATTCGTAGCAGTTTTTTATCCCGAGGCAGAATTTCTTAATATAAAAATAATTACAGATGTTAATGGAGAAAAGTTTAAAACTGACTCTAAGTTTCTTATTTCTCCTGGATGGATGAAGGTATATGGATATAAAGAGCAACCCATACCATCTGTTCCTGTTAGGAAAGGTGATGTTGTAAAGATTGTTGATAAAGAGGTAAAAGAAGGCGAAACAAAACCACCACCAAGATATACCGATGCAACTCTTCTATCAGCCATGGAAGGAGCAGGAAAACTTGTCGAAGACGAAGACTTAAGAGAACTGCTTAAAGAGAAAGGATTGGGTACTCCTGCAACAAGAGCTTCAATTATAGAAAGGCTTATAGAGGTAGGATATCTTGAGAGGGTGGGAAAACAATTAAAGCCACTCCCCAAAGGAATGAAGCTTATAGAATCTCTTGAAAGGATACCACTTACTGAACTTCTCTCCCCAGAACTTACAGGTGAATGGGAGAAAAAGTTAAGAGAGATAGAGAGAAGAGAATTTGAATATGAGAAATTTATGGCTGAAATAGAAGAATTAACAACCGAAGTGGTAGAGAAAATTAAAGAGAGAGAGGGTAAAAGGATAAAGGAAGAGATATATGAAGATATAGGAACCTGCCCCATATGTGGTGGTAGAGTAATTGATGGTGAGAAATCTTACTTCTGTGAAAACTGGAGAAAGGACAAATGTAAATTTATTGTTCCTAAGAAGATGATGGGAAGGAAAATAACAAGAGAAGAGATTGTAGAACTTATGAAAAACAAAAAGACACCACTTCTTACAGATTTCTGGTCAAAGAATAGGAGACGATTCTCTGCATATTTAGAGATAAAGAATGGTAAGGTGGAACTTACTTTTCCAGAAGATAAGGTAATACCTGGAGAACCCCTGGGTGAATGTCCAAATTGTAAGGGAAAGGTAATTGAAACAGAGAGAAGATATAGATGCGAGAATGAAAGTTGTAATTTTTCTCTATCAAAGAGTATTCTCGGTCATAAACTGACAAGGGAAGAGGTAAAAATTCTTTTATCTGGAGAAAAAACTGATAGAATATCCTTCTACTCCAAAGGAAAGAGATTTTTTGCAAGACTATCGCTGGAGAATGGAAAACTTAAATTTCACTTTGAGGAGAAAATGAATGGCAAAAGCAATAGTAAAAAAAGTAGAAACATACGAAGAAAGTAAGATAAGTGAGATACTTGAAGAAAACAAGGATTTCATTCTTTCAGGATTAAAATCAGGTGATAGAGTTCTTGTAAAGCCAAATTTTATCTCTTTTAATCCCCCAGAAAAGGCAGTGACAACACACCCTGTATTCATAAGAACAGTGGTAAAGTTTTTGCTTTCCAATAGATTGAGGGTACTTGTAGGTGATATTCCCGGGAGAGTTATACCTCTCTCAAAATATCCAAAAATATCTGGACTGGAAGGCATAAAAGATGAGAATTTAGAAATAAGTGAACTTGCAGTATTCGGTTTCAAGGACGTAAAGAGAGATTTCTTAAAACTTGATGAACTTCACCTGCCGAAAGTTTTGTGGGAAGTAAAAAAACTTTTTAATCTCCCTAAAATGAAGACTCATTCATTAACTTTTATAACAGGTGCTACAAAAAATTTATTTGGTTTAACCCCAAGGAAGGATAGATTGAAAATTCATAGAATTACATCAAGTGTTGAATTTTCAAAGGCTGTTTACGATATAGCCTACTCTGTTCCTATTCCTCAGATGATTATTATGGATGGAATAATAGGAATGGAGGGAGATGGACCTTCCTATGGAACACCTGTTGAATTAGATTCCGTGATAATTTCAGACGACCCTTTGCTTACCGATTATGTAATGACTAAGATAATGGGATTTAAGGAAGAATCTATCCCCCTATTTAAAGCTGTTGGGATTCCAGAGGGAGAAATTGTTGGTCTTTCCTCCATACCACAAAAGAAGTGTAAACCGCCAAAAACCTTTAAAGCATCTCCAGTATTTTCAACCATTGGTGGAATGGTATTTTCAACCTTCCTAAATGTTGTACAAACTGTGCCTGAGGTAAACAAATCCATGTGTATAAAATGCGGTGTATGTGCTGCAAAATGTCCTGCAAAAGCTATAACTTTATCTCCTTACCCTGTCTTTGATAGAGATAAATGTATCATGTGCTACTGCTGTCATGAACTATGTCCTGAAGGTGCGATATACTTAAAGAAAAGAATCAAAATAGGAGGTTAGAGATGGATCTTGGAATAAAGGGAAAAGTCGCGGTTGTGGCAGCTGCAAGTAAAGGGCTTGGGAAAGAGGTTGCAATTTCTCTTGCAAAAGAGGGAGCAAATTTAGTCATATGTGCAAGGGGAGAGAAAGAACTTACAAAGACAGCAAAGGAAATAGAAGATAGATTTAAAGTTAAAATCTTTTCTTTTACCTGCGATGTAACAAAACGTGAGGATATAGAAAAATTTAAAGATTTTGTTATAGATAAGTTTAAAACTGTGCACATGCTCTTTATAAATGCGGGAGGACCACCACCAGGTGGATTCTTTGACTTTGGACCGGAAGACTACTCAAAAGCCATCAAGCTAAATTTGATGAGTGCCATTTATCTTACCTATAGTTTTGTCCCATATATGAAAGAACAGAAGTATGGTAGAATAGTTGCCTCCACATCTATAACTGTAAAACAACCTCTGAAGAATCTAATACTTTCGAATGTTTCAAGAACAGGAGTGGTGTCTTTTATAAAGAGCTTATCAACTGAGGTTGCTCCCTACAATATAACTGCAAACTGTGTTGCTCCTGGATACACCATGACAGATAGGGTCAGGAAACTCATGGAGGATAAAGCAAAAAGGGAGAATATATCTGTTGATGAAGCTCTTAAAACAATAACAAAGGATATTCCCATGGGAAGAATTGGTGATCCAAGTGAATTTGCAGATGTGGTAACATTTCTTCTCTCTGAGAGGGCAAGTTATATAACAGGGGCAACCATTCAAATTGATGGAGGATACTATAAAGGACTTATGTAAAAGGAGGAAAAATGAGAGATTTTAAAGTTCCAGAAAAAAAGGAAGTAACAAAGTTAGACATGCTAAGGGCTCAACTTTTCACTGTAGGTATATCTGTTGTTGGAACAGTTCTCTTTGTGGTGTGGGGAGGACTCAATATAGGTTCAAACTTTAAGGTAGGAATAACGAGAATAGGGGTGGGAATTGCCTTTGCTGGTTTTGCAATATATACGCTAATAGGAATATACAAATTTGTAAAGAAAGAGTTTGTTGAAATCAAAAAACTTGGAGCAAAAGCAAAGAGAAGGAGTTAATCTACTCAAGAAAATCTTTAGTGAACTTTGAGATATCCTTTGTTCTTCCAACAAAAACTATTATATCTCCTGCTTGGAATTTTTCCTCAGAGGATGGAGCAATTATAATGTCACCATTTCTTCTTATAGCAAGAATTATAACTTTATATTTCCGACCTAAATCTAAATCTCTTATTGTCTTTCCAACAAATCTCTGTGGTATTATCGCTTCCTCAAGGTCATACTCAGGGGATATCTCTATATAGTCAATTAAAGAGGTAGACGTTAACTGTATTGCAAGAGTCTCACCTCTCTCCTTCTCTGGAAACACCACGAGATCTGCTCCAATCTTCTCCAGTATTCTTCCGTGAAGCTCATCCACTGCTTTGGAAACTACATACTTAATTCCAAAATCCTTAACCAGCATAGTTGCAAGGATACTCTGTTCTTTATTGTCTCCTATTGCAATAATTACAGTATCGCAGTTTTTAATACCTGCGTCCTCAAGAGCTTGAGGATCTGAAGCATCTGCCTGAACAACATGAGTTAGTTTATCTTTTACCCTTTCAATTATCTCTCTATTATTGTCAATTCCAAGAACAGGAAAACCTCTTTTTTCAATATTAATGGCTACAGACAAGCCAAATCTTCCAAGTCCTATAACACCAAATGTTTTTTTCATCATTCTTATCCTACCATTATTTTTTCCTCGGGTAAAGATATTCTCTTGAGTTTCTTGGTTGTTATTATGGTCAGTATTGTTAATATCCCTACTCTTCCTGTAAACATTGTAAACATTATAGTGAGTTTCCCAATGGGAGAGAGAAGGGGGGTTATACCAGTGGACAACCCAACGGTTCCAAAGGCAGAGAATACCTCAAATAGAATCTTTGAAAGGTCAAACACCTCTGTAATTGAAAGAACAAGTGTTGAAAAACCCACAAGAACACTTGAAGCAAAGAATATTATAAATGCTCTTCTTACAAAACTTCTCTCAATTGTTCTCTCCTCCATAATGGTTTCACTACTTCCCTTAATAGTCTGGAAGAGAGTTTCAAATAAAACTATCGTTGTGGTTGTTTTTATTCCTCCGCCAGTACCCCCTGGTGAAGCTCCTATGAACATAAAGAAGGCAAGAAACATAAGGGTTGGCAGTTTCAGTTTTCCCGTAGTTATTGTAGAGAAACCTGCAGTCCTCGGAGTAATAGATTGGAACAGAGAGGAAAGAACCTTTTCCTTCATGGGTATACCTTTAAGAGTGAATGGGTTGCTTGACTCAAAGAAGAAAAACAAAAGAGCTCCAAGAACGATGAGGAAAATTGTGGTTTTAAATACAACCCTTGCGTGAAGTGAAAACTTCTTTCTATTTGGATAATCAATAATTTCACTTATAACTGGAAAACCTATTCCTCCAAAAACGATTAAGAGCATAACCGTTAAATTTAATGTGATGTTTCCAGTAAACTGGGTGAAACTTCTAAAACCTCCAATTAAATCAAATCCAGCATTGCAAAAGGCTGATACAGAATGAAATATTCCAAACCAGATTCCCTTGATTATCCCATGCTTGTGATAGAAGACGGTGAAGAGAGAAACCGCTCCAAGTGTTTCAAAAATTAACACTGTAAAGAAAATTCTTCTTGCAAGTTTAATAATTCCGCTTACAGAGAAATAGTTCAGAGATTCTTTAAGGGCAAGCCTATCCACAAGTGGAATTCTTCTTCCAAGAAGAAGAGCAAGAAATGTAAACATGGTCATATAGCCAAGTCCACCTATCTGGATAAGAAAAAGTATGACTATCTGCCCGAATATAGAATAATAAGTCCCTGTGTCTTTCACCACAAGACCTGTAACACATGTGGCTGATGTTGCTGTGAAATATGCATCCAGCGGATTTGTCCACTTGTGAGCTGAAGATGAGAAGGGGAAGATAAGGAGAGTGCCACCAATAGCTATGGTTAAAAGAAAGGTAAAGACAATAAACTTTACTGGTTCTTTCTTAAGAGACTCAAGAAATTGCATTTTTCTCTATTTTTCTCCTTATAAACACGAGGGAGAATATGTTTATCATAATGAAAACAACCGAAATTGTAAGAGAAAGCATGTCATTTATTGCCAGATATCTTATAAATAGATAGATAAGAGCGGCGAGAGAAATGGCATTTAACACCTTTCCAATCATGAAGAATATGTCCTCTTTAAATAAAAGGGGTATCAGAGAAAGCATAACTGCCCCTAACATGAGATTGGAGGTTGTATTTAAAAGGAAAAACTTGTTCCACATGTTCTCAATTCCCCCAAAGCTTTCTTTCGGTAAGAAGAAGGTAACAAATGGAATTAAGATAAGTAAAAGCATAATGAATTTCCCTTTTCTTCCGTTTGTCTCTTCATAGAACCTTCCAGAGAGTTTCACTGCATAAACCATGAAGGAAAACATGGCTATTATCATGGTAAACAGGACTATTGTTTCTCCAAACTCCTTTGAAAATCCAGCAAAATGAATGAACCTTGCCATTCCATCCTGAAAGATCTGAAGAGCATCCTTTCCTTTCAAAAAGGCATCTGTTCTTGCGTATATTATTGCAGGAAATGAAGAGACAAGGGCAAGGAGTGATAAGAAGCTAATAGGAAGTAAGCTTGCTTTAGATGTATCCCTTTCTCCAACTGTTGCTTTACCTGTAAAAAGTATGGAAAAGAGGGAATCAAAACCAGAGAAGATACCAAATGTAAGAACACCAAAGATCATGGGTATAAGTATTCCTCCATTCTGGGATGAGAATGAGAAAGCGTGTCTTTGAATTCTAACTCCAATAAACGGACCAAACACTCCTCCTATTATGAGAAAGTAATATAGATAGGATGAAAGATAGGAAAAGGGGCGAGAAAGAGTATCTTCGTTTAAAAAGGCAAACAATATAAGTAGTAAAGTTATTATTATTCCCCATGTAAATTTCTCTGTTATTACCACAAAAGGTAACTTAAGAGGAAAGATCTTACCTATCCATATGATGTAAAAGACAAACACGAGGAAGAAAACTGTCATGGGAATGATATCCTTTTTCATTCCCTTTATCACAAAGAAGAATAAAAATGAAAGGACAACAAACAATAAGAAAGTGGTGGATAAATTGGGATTCTTTACGAGTAGATCAGATATGTATTGAATAAAAGAAACCACAAGAAGAAGTGAAAATACAAACAGACCTATGGTTAACACATCTTTAAAGTTTTTCCTCTCTTTAAAGAGAGTAGTAATGTTAAATCTCTTTGGAAGAAGAGTTGACATAAAGCTTAGTGGATAGCCAAAGAGCACCATTCCAATTAGTATGTATAGAATTAATGGTACCCAACCCCACTCCATAGCAATTATTGGGGCAAGAAAGAGATACAGTCCTCCCGTAGCACCAATTTTTTCTCCAAATGGTACAAGAGAGAACCCTCCCTCCTTTTTTATCTTAAACATCTTCTCAAAGAAGGTTTTGGATAGAAAATACAGTGCTATAACAACGATTAATGAAAAAAGCGATAAATAGTATAGTTTCATCTCCCTTCTCCTTTCTTAGGGTTTTTCATTTTTCTTACCATGTTAAAATTTTATAACCCCTTAACTTAATCTGTCAAGTTGAAAATTTTTATCCCTACAGTACGGAATCATTTCATAAATTTGAATCTTATAAAATAAAATTTATCTCTTGACTTCCCTACCCTACGGACTTTCTTTTAATAAGTTTACCTCCATCGTAAAAAAGGATAAAGTTAAAAGAAGGAAATGGGTGTAAAATTAATAAAGGTAGCAGAAGCTCGGACAAGAAAGAGGTGAAGGAAGTTGGAAGAAGCTTTAAAGTCAAAATTAAATTATAAATGTAAAAAAAGAAAAGGGAGGTAAAAATGGAACTTACTAAAGAACAGATGAAGATTATCAAAGATTATTATAAAAAAATCATATCTTCCAAGGAATTTAAGGATGAGCTTGAAAATAAAAGGAAAGATGTATCTTTCATAACAGAGCTCCTTGATAAAGATAAATTGAAAGGTATGACAGAAATTGAGTTTGGAAAACTCATTTCAAATCTTTGGTCTTCCCTCTTTTGGGGCAATAAAGATTTTCTTGTGAATAAAATCATTCAATCAAATGGTATGGATAAAATCAGGAAACAATTAATAAATCTCCTTTATGGCTCGGATAATTTTGAAAAGAGATTTGATAAGTTTTTAAAAGAGATTAAAGGTATAGGACCTGCTGCGTTAACAGAAATTCTCTGTAAATACAATCCCAGAAAATTCGGTATATGGAATGATAAGGCAAGAAAGGGGCTTAAAGAGTTAAAGTTTAAAGATTTACCTTTAAATAAGTATTATATAACAGGAAAAGAATATATGAAAGTAAATGATGCTCTTTTAGAGGTCCTTGATGTCTTAAAGAAGTTAGGTTTTCCAAATCCAGATCTTCTTGTGGTTGACAATTTCCTTTATTTTGTAAGCACAAAGAAATTTAAAGAAGAAGGGGATGAGGATTTTGATCACGATGAGATCAGAGACTTTATAAAAGATATTGGAAATTGGCTTGGATTTGAGACAGAAACAGAGAAACTTATAGCAGAGGGTGCAAGGGTGGATGATGTTTGGAGGGCAAGGATAGCAAATTTAGGTGTAGTAACATATGTGTTTGAAGTTCATAAACATGGATCAATTGACAGTCTCATTCTCAATCTTGAGAAAGCATTGAGCAATCCAACAGTTCAAAAGATAGTTGCCGTTTCTAATGCAAAACAACTTGAAAGAATTAAAAAAGAGGTGAGGGTGCTTTCTGAAAATTTTAGAAAAGCATTGGCATATTGGGAAGTAAAGGATGTTGTTGAGACTCATGATAGTTTATCCAAAGCCATAGAAAACATAGCCAAATTGGAATTGGTTAAGAGTCAGTTTGGAGAGTGAAGTTTTTTATTTTGTGGTATTCTTTTACCCAAAAGTCCTTATAAAGACTCATATATTGTATAGGAAATTTATCCTTTAAACTCTATAGAATAAGCAGAAGATAAAGGTCAAAAGAAACCGTTTTTTTAAAGAGAATGGAAAAAATTATGGTTCTCAGTAAATTAATTTAATAAAACATCTTCTTATATGTTTCTGTTAACCTGAATTTAAGGGGAGTATAAATAGGGTTGATTTTTTAAAAAAATCAATTATACTTTATAAGCAGCGGGGCGTGGCGCAACTTGGTTAGCGCGCATGGTTTGGGACCATGAGGTTGGAGGTTCGAATCCTCTCGCCCCGACCATATCAGCTGTC
>CBFDTJ010000034.1:0-15543 GCA_965612865.1 uncultured bacterium | reverse complement strand
TTCAAGCAGAAGACGGCATACGAGATCATGCCTAGTCTCGTGGGCTCGGAGATGTGTATAAGAGACAGTTATGAGGAAGGGAAATTGGATAAGAAGTGGATAGAATTGTATTGCAAAGGGGATTGGGAAATTTGTGTTCGTTATCAGAAGGAGGAGAAAGGTGAAATGCATCCAGATTGGATGCTTCCTGATGGAAGTTTAGATGAAAAATTGCGTAAGGAGGTAGAAAAATGAAAGTTACCATTATTTATGACAACACTGCGTTTAGTTTTGCTTTCAAATATGCAAAAACTTAAAATCAATCCAAAAGAAATTGAAGATATTTTTATCTCTCATCTCCACGGAGATCACGTAGGAGGTCTTTCATCTTTTCTTCGCCTGAATAACCAAGTAAAACTCTGGATTCCCTCTTATTTTTCTGAAGCAATGAATGCAAGAGAATTTATTGAAGTGAAAAGCCTACCAAGCTTTATAAGGGGATCTACTCTACAGGTGAACTTGATGGAATAGAACAATCTCTTTGTGTTGAGACAGAAAAAGGTATTGTGATAATACCTGGATGCTCGCATCCAAGAATGGAACATATCATTAAGACAGCATCTCAATTCGGTAAAGTTTATGGTATTATAGGAGGCTTACACATATGTTGAAGGTGGAGCAGGGAAAATAATTGAGGTTTGATTGATATGAATCTCAAAATCTTAATCTTAATAGGAATCCTGGTTTTGATAGGGGCAGGAATTTGGTTTTTAGTTCAAAGAGGAAAAGTAACCCCGCCAGAAGTTTCTATCGAATTAGAAAAAGAAGAAAAATCTGAAATAACTTTGATTTCCGTATATGACAACTACCAAATAGACCCAGAACTGAAAACTGCCTGGGGCTTTGCTACTATAATAAAAACCCCTAAGGAGCTAATACTTTTTGATACTGGAGGAAACTCAGAAATTTTGCTTTTTAATATGGAAAAATTAGGTATCAACCCTGCCTCAATCAAGAAAGTAGTTATCTCTCATATTCACGGTGATCATTTAGGAGGATTGGAAGGTTTTTTAGAGAGAAACAGTGACGTTACGGTCTTCATTCCGAGTTCCTTTCCTAAATCTATTAAAAATATGATAACCAAAAAGGGAGCCGAATTTGTAGAGATTTCAACTCCAGGAAAAATTTCTGATTTTGTTTATACAACCGGAGAACTCTATGGACCTCCAAAAGAGCAATCTTTGATTATTGATTCAAAAAAGGGATTGGTAGTTATTACAGGCTGTGCCCATCCCGGAATTGTAAATATTGTAAAGAGAGCTAAGGAATTGATGAAAAAAGATATTTATTTAGTTTTAGGAGGATTTCACCGTCCTCCCGTATCTTGCATTAAAGAATTTAGAAAATTGCAAGTAGAAAAGGTTGCACCATCCCATTGCACAGGTGATTTAATAGGAGAAGCTTTCAGAAAGGAGTATAAGGGAAATTTTATCGAGTATGGAGTAGGGAAAGTAATTGAAATCAGATAAAACTTTTCAACATTGACAAGGGGGTTCTTTGTATATATAAAGAGAGAAATGGAAAGGGTTAGAAATGTATTAAGATACATCTTATTAATCTTTGGAATTTTAATAACTCTCTTTGCGATTTTATCCGGGACAGAAAGGTATGGAGGGGGAATTGAAGGTATTATAAAGAACAGTCCCAATGCCTTACCCTGGATTGTATTTATTGTATTGGTTCTTATCTCATGGAAATGGGAATTTATTGGAGGTATAAGTTTAATAATCTTTGGTGGTTGTATGATGTTTTTCTTTAATTTTTCCCTGATTCCAACTTTAATAAGTCTGTTAATCATTGCCTCAGGAGTTATAATTATATTAACCAAGAAGAAAGATGATTAAAAGAAATATATTTCTAATATTATTAATTATATTGATTACAAATATCATAATAATATCTAATGGCTGCACCTTTACAAAGGAACCCCTCCTTGTATATGTGAAGGATTCAAAGGCAGCCTGGTATCAAGATGCATTAACTTTGTTTCAAATTAAATATACGAAGGTAAAAATTGCCATAGTGTACCACGAGAAATGGGAAAACGATGATGGAAGCTGGTCTGATTTAAGGATAAACTCATCAGATGAAGCTTTGAAAGCTTACAGAAGGGGAATTAAATCTTCCTACTTCATAGGAAAGGAAGGTCTTGTTGTTCAGGACAACACAATAGTTACACCTGAGAATGGTTGTTATACAGGAGTTTTTCCAGGATGGGGAGAGTATGAAGATTCTGTAAAAGGGGAAGAACTAATAAATTTTGAAAAACTCTCAGGAAAATCAGTAGCCTTTGTTCCATTCTCTGTCTTTTTTGGAAGAAATTACGTATCAAGAAAGAATCTTGGTGAAATCTCAAAGTATGGAGCAATACCGCTTGTTAGATTTATGCCGTGGGGAGAGCCATACTGGGAGCCTGAATACCAGCCAAGGTACTCTCTTCAAAGAATCATAAATGGAGACTTTGACTCTTTTATTTCTAGGTGGGCAGATACTATAAAAGATTATGGTAAACCTGTAATGGTCACGTTTGGTGTTGAAATGAATGGAGACTGGTTTCCCTGGTCTGGAGTATTTCAGGGTGGAGGAAAAAAGAGAACCTATGGAGATCCCGATAAACCAGATGGACCGGAAAGATTCGTGGATGCTTTTCGTCACATTGTAAATTTATTCAGAGAAAAAAATGTAAAAAATGCTATCTGGTATTTCCAGCCAAATGATGAATCGTATCCTCAAGAAGAGTGGAACAAAATTGAGAATTATTATCCAGGAGATGAATACGTAGATTGGATAGGATTTAGCTTATATGGAGCCCAAACACATGATGAACCCTGGGTAAAATTCGAGGAGAAAATGGAACCTATATACAAAGAATTGACTACCCTTTTTCCAAACAAACCTTTGTTTCTTGCTGAGTGGGGAGTTATGGAGCGAGAGGAAGATTAAAAAAACCCCACAGGTTAAGTATTTTTACACTCTCTTGACAAATTAAAAATTTAGTATAAAATTACAACTGATTCAGGTATAATGTTTTACCTGATTCAGGTATAATAATAATGGGGAAGAATGACGCTCCTAAAAGGGGTCTTTAGGCTTAAGAACAAATTTTAAGGAGGTGAAGGATGGAAGAGAAACCAAATGTTTTAGAGGGGATAGAGGAGAAAATGGTAAAAACAGACCGCATAGAGATGAATGTTCACTTCTCTGAAAAGAGAAAGGGAGAACCCATCATTTTCATTCACGGAAATTTCACTTCTGGAACATACTTTGAAGAAAATATTGTTGATCTATCAGAAGAGTTTTTTGGAATTGCACCAGACTTAAGGGGATACGGTTTAACAGAAGATAAGATTATAGATGCCACAAAAGGTGCAAAAGATTGGTCGGATGACTTAGATTCGTTATTAAATGCTCTTAATTTGGATAAAGTTCACCTTGTGGGATGGTCGGTGGGAGGCGGAGTTGTCATGCAGTATTTACTTGATCATCCAGAAAAGGTAAAAACACTAACAGTTATAGCTCCTGTATCACCATTTGGATTTAGTGGGACAAAGGATGAGAAGGGGACACCATGCTATGATGATTTTGCTGGTTCAGGAGCAGGTGGAGTAAATCCAGAGTTTGTAGAAAGAATTAAAAACAGGGATAGAAGTGAATCAAGTATAAATTCTCCAAGAAATGTAATTAACAAATTTTACTTTAAACCACCATTCAGACCAGAAAGAGAAGAAGACTATTTAACTGCTTCACTTCTTGAAAAAATTGGACCAGATAAGTATCCAGGTGATTCAGTCCCTTCTAAGAATTGGCCCTTCTATGCCCCAGGTAAGTTTGGACCGATAAATGCAATATCTCCAAAATACTTTAACACAAGTGGAATTGTAGATGTAAACCCAAAACCACCAATTCTATGGGTGAGAGGTTCAGAAGATAAGATTGTATCTGACAACTCCTTTTTTGACATTGGATATCTTGGAAAAATGGGTTTTGTTCCAAACTATCCAGGGGAAAGCATTTTTCCACCTCAACCAATGATTGCTCAGACAAAGTACGTATTTGAAAAATACAAAGAGAAAGGTGGAAAGTACTTCGAAGTGGTTATAAAAGATACCGCTCATTCACCCCATATTGAGAAGAGAAAAGAGTTCAACGAAATTCTTGTAAATTTCATAAAGGAAAATGGCTAAATTATTTTAAAAAGGAGGAGACATGGAAAAAAGATTTGCAAAAATCGCTGGAGCGGGAATGTACCTCCCTGAAAAAGTTATAACAAACGAAGAGCTCAGTAAAAGACTTGGATACGATGTAACAGAGTACCTATCTGGAATTAAACTAAGGCACGTTTCAGCACCAGACGAGTCTGCATCTGACATGGCAGTTGAAGCGGCTAAAGTTGCTCTGAAAGAGGCAAACATGAAGGCTGAGGATTTAGATTTAATTATCCTTACAACTGATACACCGGATATTGTTACACCACCCACTGGACCCATCATTCAGTACAAGCTGGGAGCAAAAAATGCAGCAGCTTTTGATGTGAATGCTGCATGCACAGATGCTGTAATTGGCATGACAATTGCTTCTCAACATATAATGCTTGATCCAGAGATAAACAATGTTCTCGTTGTTGCATCCTATGGAATGAGCAAATGGCTTGATTGGGATAATAAAGTTCTTGCACCAATGTTTGGAGATGGAGCATCTGCAGTAATACTCACAAAATCCAGTGAACCCGGCTATATAGCTTCAACAATGGTAACTGATGGACAGTACTGGGATTCCTATGGAATATATGTTGGAACAAAATATCCAATAACCAAAGAAATGGTGGAGAAAAAAGAGCATCTTCTAAGGTTTCATCCAAATTTTCACAAGTATCCACCAGATGTAAACTATGCCAATTGGCCCAATCTGGTAAAAAAGGCATGCAAAAAAGCTGGAATTGACGTGAAAGATCTTAACATGGTTTTATTCACGCAGGTGAGACTCTCAGATATTGAAGAAGCAATGAATAGACTTGGACTTCCTCTTACAAAAACTCACTGGATAATGGATAAGTTTGGTTATACAGGATCAGCTTGTGTTTTCATGGCTCTTTATGATGCACTCAAGGAAGGTAAGATCAAAAAGGGAGATTATGTTGCATTTTGCACTTCAGGAGCAGGATATGTAATGTCAGCTTCTGTATTTAAGTGGGTTTAAGGAGGAAAAATGGACAGAGTAAAGGATAAGGTGGTAATAATTACAGGTGGTGCCGGGGGAATAGGAAAGGAAACTGCAAAACTTCTTGCAAAAGAGGGAGCAAAAGTTGTTATATTCGACATCAATGAAGAAAGACTCACTGAAGCAAAAAAAGAAATTGAAAAATACGGAATAGTGGAAGCAATTAAAGCTGATGTGACAGATTTCAAGAGTGTGTCAGATGCAGTTAAAAAAGTTTATGAAAAATTTGGAAAAATTGACGTTCTTATAAATAATGCAGGAATTACAAGAGATGGTTTCTTAAGCAAAATGGATATAGAAGACTGGAATAGGGTTATAGCGGTAAATCTTACTGGAGTATTCAACACAACAAAGGCTGTCGTACCATACATGCTTGAGAGAGGAAAGGGAAATATTATAAGCATATCATCTGTTGTTGGAGTTTATGGAAATATCGGTCAAACAAACTACGCAGCAAGCAAAGCTGGAATAATTGGAATGACAAAAACATGGGCAAAGGAACTTGGAAGGAAGGGGATAAGAGCAAACGCAGTGGCTCCAGGTTTCATAAGAACAGAGATGACGGCAAGAGTTCCTGAGAAAGTTATAAATATTATGATTGAGAAAACACCACTTGGTAGAATGGGAGAACCAGAGGATGTTGCAAACCTTCTCTTGTTCCTGTCTTCTGATGAATCATCATTTATAAATGGACAGATTATTGGAGTTGATGGAGGGTTAATTCCCTGATGGAGAAAACCTTAAGGGGTAAAAAAACAAAGGAAAAAATACTGGAAAGCGCAATCGTTACATTCAAAGAAAACGGTTTTAAGAATGCGTCTATTAAAAAAATTGCTGAAAGAATAGGACTTTCCAATGCAAGCATTTACAGATACTTTAAAAACAAAGAAGAGATATACTTTGCCCTTGTTAAAAGATTTGAGGATGGTTTAGTTGAAAGAATAGAAAAGGAAAAAAGAGGAAAAAATGCACTGAAATTGATAAAGAGCATACTTCTCTCATACATCAATTACATAAGCGAAAACACCACTCTCTATGACATCTTTCGGGAAGTGGAATTTGTAAATAAAGATCTTGTAAGGGATTTCTACAAAAAAACCACAAATGAGATAGAAGATGTGCTTAAAGACAAAGTCAAAAAGAATATAGATCTTGAGACTTTATCTTTCTCAATCCTTGGCAGTGTTTACTTCATAGTCATAAATTATCTCATATGGGACAATAAAGAGATAGAGAATAAGAAGATTGAAGCAGCTTTTAAGTTGATAGAAAGGGGGATTGATAGAAAAGGAGATTTTAAACCATACATCGTTAAAGAAAGAGAGGTTGAGGAAAAGAGCGACGAAATACTCACCAAGGGAGAGGAAACAAAAAGAAAAATCCTTTCATCAGCAGAAAAACTTTTTGGGGAAAGAGGATACTCGGAAACCCAAATGATGGATATAGCAAGAGAATCCAGAATAGGACTTGGCACAATCTATCTTTATTTTAACAGTAAGAAGGAAATATTATGGGAGCTTGTAAAGTACATAAACTACTTATTGAGAAAAAGGTCGTGGGAATACACAAAGAACTTTGATGACAGGAGGGAGATTGAAAATGCTGGTTTTCAGGCGTTCTTCCACCTCTTTAGAAACATAGGTAATGACTACAGAATAGTGAGAGAAGCAGAATTTGTTGATAGAGAAATTGGCGCATGGTACTACAAAAGACTCCTGTCTCCATACAAAAAAGGGCTTGGAATAGGAATGAAGTTTGGAGAGATTATAAAAACTGATCCAGAGGCTCTGGCTTTATCTCTTATGGGGATAGGTCACTGTGTTGGAATGAAATGGTTTGTTCTTGAAGAGAGTAAGGAAATGAGTAAGAAGGTAACATTGACCACGCTTAATTTTATTATGCATGGATTGAAGGGTGTTTTAAAGGAGGAGGTATGAATGTAGAAGAAGCTTACAAAAGAAAATTGGTCTCCATTGAAGAGGCATTGAGTAAAATCAAATCAAATGATACTGTTGTTGTTGCTCTTGGACCCTCGCAACCGCCAGGACTTCTATCAAATCTTCACCTCATCAAGGACAAAGTCGAGAATGTAAAACTTATAACCTGTCTTTTACTGAAGGAGTACGAATTTTACAGGTTTGTTGACAAAGAAAATGCACCATTTAAAATGGAAAGCTGGTATCTTGGAAGTTTTGAGAGAGATTTATACAAAAAGGAAAAAATAACATACATACCAAACAACCTTCATGCTGCAGGAACTGACAAAATAGATAGTGAGAAGATAGATGTCTTTATCGGCACTGGAACACCGGTTGACGAAAAGGGATTTTTATCTCTGTCTCTATCTTTGGTGTACGAGAAGGAGATGATTGAGAAGGCAAAGACAGTGATAATAGAGATAAATGAGAATCTTCCAAGGACATTTGGTGATACACAGCTGAACATAGAGTATGTTGATTATTTTGTAGAGTACAACTCACCACTTTTAGAATTTCCATCCATTGAACCAACAGAAGTTGAAAAGAGAATAGGTGAAAACATTTCAGAACTTATTGAGGATGGTTCAACTCTTCAACTTGGAATCGGGGGAATACCAAACGCAATTACAAAATTCTTGGTAGATAAAAGGGATTTAGGAATACACACTGAGATGCTAACAGATGGAATGGTTGACCTGTTTTACAAAGGTGTAATTACAAATCAGAGAAAAAGTGTATGGAAGGGAAAAATGGTTGGAACTTTCGCCATGGGAACAAAAAAACTCTATGATTTTATAGATAACAACATCTCAATAGAACTCTTAAGGGGCTCTGTTGTAAATGATCCATACATAGTTTCAAAGAATGAAAAGATGGTAAGCATAAATACATCCTTAATGGTTGATCTCTCAGGACAGGTGTGTTCAGAATCCTTTGGTGTGAAACAATACACAGGGACAGGTGGTCAACTTGATACACACAGAGGGGCAGTTTTATCAAAGGGAGGAAAGGGAATAATTGCTCTTCGTTCAACGGTGAAGAATGAAACCATATCAACAATTGTTCCAGCCCTTCCAGAGGGAAGCTACATAACTGTTCCGAGACAGGATGTTGATTATGTTGTAACAGAGTATGGAGTGGCTCATCTGAGGGGTAAAAGTGTAAGGGATAGGGCTCTATCCCTTATAAAGATTGCTCATCCAAAGTTTAGGGAGAAACTTCTGTTTGAAGCAAAAAAACTAAATATTGTTTAGGAGGAGAAATGGTTGAAGTTTTCTTAAGTGCACCTTTTAGAACTCCTGTGGGAAAATTTGGAGGAAGCTTAAAGGACATACCAGCTCCAAAACTGGGAGGAATTGTAATAGAGAGGATTCTTGAGACCACAAGGCTTGAATCGGATATCTTTGACGATGTAGTTATGGGAAATGTGATTCTTGCAGGAGAGAAGATGAACCCTTCAAGACAGGCAGCAATTTTTGGTGGAGTATCTCAAGAAGTTCCAGCAATGACTGTAAATAGAGTGTGCGGGTCTGGACTTCAGGCAATTATCACAGGGATACAGGAAATACAATCTGGTTTTTCAAGAATTGTAATTGCAGGTGGAATGGAAAATATGGATCAGGCTCCATACTTAATCATGAAAGGGAGGTGGGGATATAGACTTGGAGACTCCACAATCTATGACGCTATAACAAGAGATGGGTTAAACGATGCCTTCTACGATAAACATTCTGGATTCCTTACAGATGAATACCTTGTCCCGAAGTACAAAATTACAAGAGAAGAACAGGACAGGTTTGCCCTTGAAAGCCACAGAAAGGCAAAAAGGGCAATTGAAGAGGGAAGATTTAAAGACCAGATTGTTCCAGTGAAATTAAAGGATGGTGTGTTTGAAGTGGATGAAACTGTAAGATTTGATACCTCCCTTGAAAAACTTTCAAGATTAAAACCAGCCTTTAAAAAGGGTGGAACAATCACTGCTGGAAATGCACCTGGTTTAAATTCAGGTGCAGCGGCAATGATTATTTCAGATGAAGATACTTTGAGAAAAAATGCCCTTCCGGTCTTTGGAAAAGTAATTTCATACTCAATTAAAGCAGTTGATCCAAAATACTTTGGAATTGCACCGGTGTATGCCATAAGAGATTCTCTTAAGAAAGCAAATCTTACAATTTCAGATATTGATCTTTTTGAAATCAACGAAGCTTTTGCTGCAATTGCCATTGCAATAAAGAAGGAACTTAACATACCGGATGAGAAGTTGAATGTAAATGGAGGAGCAATTGCTCTTGGGCATCCTATTGGTGCCACTGGAGCGATCCTTACTGTGAAACTCCTCCATGAGTTAAAAAGGAGTGGTAAAAAACTGGGGCTTGTTTCCCTCTGTATAGGGGGAGGACAGGCAATTTCACTAATACTTAAAAAAATTTAAAAGGAGGTTAAGTATGAAAAAGCTTTTGGCAGTAATTTTAGTGGTATCTCTTGCTCTACTGGGTTCCTTTGCTCTTATTGGCTCAGTAAGAGCAGGAGCAGAGATCTCCATTGTTATGAAAATTGGAGAGAAGAAGTATATGGTTAACGGTGTTGAAAGGGAGATGGATGTTGCTCCATTCATAGAAAATGGGAGGACTCTTGTACCAATCAGATTTGTCATTGAAGCACTTGGTGGTGAAGTAGGTTGGGACGGAGTGTTAAGAAAAGTAACTGTTAAGATAGAGGGGAAGACCATTGAACTCTTCATCGGGAAGAAGGAAGTATATGTAAACGGTAAAAAGATAGTAATTGATGTTGCTCCAAAAATTGTCCCTCCTGGAAGAACAATGGTTCCACTTCGCTTTATCTCAGAAACTGCAGGATACTTTGTATTCTATGATGCTTTTGGAAGACAGGTTTACATACAATCAAAGCTTATTCCAAGAACAATTCCAGGTGTTACAGATAAGGAGATAAAAATTGGAGCCTTTGCAGCACTTTCAGGCCCTGTTGCTCCCATTGGAATTGAGTTTGTAAAGGGTTATAAAACCTACTACAACTACATAAATGACAATGGTGGAGTATATGGAAGAAAGATTAAACTCATTGTTGAGGATGACCAATTCAATCCAGCAAAGACCATTGCAGCTGTAAAGAGAATGGTTGAGGTGGATAAGGTTTTTGCAATAGTTGGTGGACTTGGAACTCCAGGATGTCTTGCAGTGATGGATTATCTTAATGAAAACAAGGTTCCATTTGTATATCAGGGAAGTGGATCAAGTAAACTTGCATATCCACCAAAGAACTACATCTTTGCAGTTCAGCCAAACTTTACAAATGAAGGTCAGATAATGGCAAAGTATATTGTTGAGGAGTTAAAGGCGGATAAAATTGCAGTAATTTATGAAACAGATGATATTGGAACAGAGGGATTGAATGGTGTAAAGAAGGGTCTTGAAAAGTATGGCAAAAAGCCTGTAATAGAAGTTGGTTTCAGTCCAACTGAAGTTGATTTAACATCGTATGTACTAAAATTAAAACAGGTAAAACCTGATGTTGTTATAATGTATGCTCTCCTTAAACCTGCATCAATAATCCTTAAAACAGCTTACTCACTGGGACTTAAGACAAAGTTTGTAACAACATACCCCAATGCAGATCCACTGCTTATAACCCTTGCTGGAAAAGAAGCTGCAGAGGGAACATATGTATCAGCATGGGTCTTTGCAGACTTGAAGGATCCAGGAGTTAAAAAGTTCTATGAATTATGGGATAAGTATCATCCAGGAGAAATTCCAAGCGCCTATGCCATGGCAGGTTGGATTGCTGGAGAAGTTTTTGTTGAAGGGTTAAGAAGAGCTGGTTCTCCTCCAACAAGAGAGAGGCTTGTGTGGGCACTTGAAACATTCAAGCACTGGTCAGGAATGCTTGCAAAGGATATAACATATGCTCCAAATGATCGTTCTGGAAAGAAGTCTATGTACTTCATGCAGGTAAAGGACGGCATGTGGACTAAAGTTTCAGATTGGATTTCCATTGCTGATTAGGTAAAATTTTTAGAAGGGGAGGAAATCCTCCCCTTCTAAAGGAGGAAGCATGGGTGAACTGAATATTAAGAATCTAACAGTGAAATTTGGAGGAGTAACAGCGGTAAAAAATCTCTCAATGGATATAAAGGAGGATGAAATTCATTCACTTATAGGTCCAAATGGTGCAGGGAAGACAACTGTTTTCAATACGATAAGCAGAATAGTCAGCCCTCAATCAGGTGAAATTTACTACGACGGAACAAATATACTGAGCAAACATCCTCACTCCATAATTCAACTGGGAATAGGAAGAACATTTCAGAATCTTATGCTTTTTAAATTTTTAAACATACTGGAAAATATGCTTATAGGTTATCACAGGTGGATTAAAACAAATATCTTTGAAGAGTTTTTAAGCACAAACAGAGTAAAAAGTTTTGACAAAAAGGGCATAGAGAAGGCTATAAAAATAGCTGAGGAGCTTGGCTTTAAAAATTATCTCTATCATTATCCTTTGTCTGTTCCATACGGAATACAGAAACTGGTAGATATTGGAAGGGTACTCATGGCTGATCCAGAAATCCTGCTTCTTGACGAGCCAACCTCTGGATTAACAACAACGGAAAAGGTGAAACTGAAAGAGACACTGATTAAACTAAAAGAGGAAAGAAATCTCACCCTTTTTCTAATTGAACATGATATGTCTGTTGTGATGGATATTTCCGATACTGTAACGGTAATAAACTTTGGAGAAAAGATTGCTGAGGGAAAACCTGAGGAGATAAGAAACAATAATAAGGTCATAGAGGCTTACTTAGGGGAGGAAGAGAATGTTAAAAGTTGATAACCTTTATGTAAGTTATGGTCCTGTTAAGGCGTTATCAGGTGTATCCCTTGAGATAGAAGAAGGAAGCATAGTTTCACTGCTTGGTCCAAACGGTGCCGGAAAAACAACAACACTCAAGACAATCTGTGGATTTCTAAAACCTGATAAGGGGAAAGTGTTATTTTCTGATAGAGATATAACAGGACATGCTCCAGAAGATATTGTAAGACTTGGAATCTCTATGGTACCAGAGGGAAGAAGGATATTTCCAGAGCTTACTGTAAAGGAAAATTTAATTCTTGGAACATACATAAGAAAGGATAAAAAGGGGAGTCTAAAAGATTTAGACAAAATCTACTCATACTTTCCTGTTCTGAAGGAGAGGGAAAACCAGCTTGCAGGTACACTCTCAGGTGGAGAACAACAGATGCTTGCAATTGGAAGAGCCCTTATGAGTAATCCAAAAATTCTTCTTTTGGATGAACCATCCCTGGGTCTTGCACCAATACTGGTACAGGAAATATTCAGTATCATAAAGGAAATAAATAAATCAGGTGTATCTGTGCTCCTTGTGGAACAGAATGCCTATCAGGCACTTAAAATAAGCAACTACTCATACATACTTGAGGTTGGAAAAATAGCCTTTGAGGGAAAAAGTGAAGAACTTTTAAAAACAAAAGAAGTCAGGAAATATTATCTTGGGAGGTAAGAATGTTTTTTCTTCAAAATGTTGTAAGTGGTCTTTTTTGGGGTAGTATATATGCTCTGGCAGCTCTTGGAATTGTGCTGGTCTTTATAACCTCTGGAGTTGTAAATTTTGCCCATGGAGAAATGGCAATGTTCTCCACATTTATAGTCTATACTCTTCTTACATATTTAAAACTTCCCCTATATCTATCGATAATTATAAGCATAGGCTTTGCCTTTCTATTTGGAATGGCCATTGAAAGGGGATTATTAAGACCAGTCAGAGAAAAAACCCATGCAGGAATGATGATAATAACCCTTGGGCTTTTAATGATCCTGAATGGACTTGCTACCACTATATGGGGAACTCAAGAGAAACTTTTTCCATCCCTTGTGAATAGAGAACCAATATTTTTAGGTAGTGTTGTAATTGACAAATACAGTCTCTTTGTTTTTATCATATCAATCGCAATTATAGTTGGTCTATTTCTCTTCTTAAAGTTTTCAATTCACGGAATAGCAATGAGAGCAACTGTTCAAGATGAATTGGCTTCGAGATTGATGGGCATAAGGATAGGAACTGTCCTTTCATTTACATGGGGATTCTCTGCAATTCTTGGTCTTCTTGCTGGTGTATTTGTTGCACCAAACCTGTATCTTCATTCAAATATGATGCAGGAAATTCAGATCAAGGCTTTTACAGCAGCAGTTCTTGGTGGCTTTACAAGCATTCCCGGTGCAATTGTTGGTGGTCTCCTTCTTGGAGTGCTTGAGAATCTCATTGCAGCCTATATAACAACAAAATTAAAGGTTACACTCTCCCTCATCATAATAATAGTCATACTTCTTATACGTCCCCACGGTTTAATGGGCAGAAAGGAGGTAAAGAGAGCATGAAAGGGAAAAATCTTGTAATTGTCTCTCTTATAATAGCCATTCTTTTTCCTCTATTTTTTCTTAACAAGAGTTTCATAATATATCTTTTAACCCTTGCACTTATCTACTCCATTGGCGCTATATCATTTAATCTTTTACTTGGAATAGCAGGGCAACTCTCTCTTGGACATGCTGCATTTATGGGAATAGGAGCATACACCTCAACACTACTTGTAATGAAACTTAACCTTCCATTCCTTCCAAGTTTAATAATCGCTGGAATTGTCTCGAGTTTATTTGGAATTTTAATAGGCTTTCCTTCATTAAGAGTTACTGGCTTTTACCTTGCCCTTGTAACAATGGCATTTGGAATTGCGATAACTCAGATAATAGGTTACCTTTCATTTACAGGTGGATATCATGGAATAAAAGAGATACCATCACCAGAAATCTTTGGATTGAGTTTTTCTTCTGACCTCTCCAAATACTATTTATCCCTGATATTTCTTGTAATTACTGTTATTTTATTAATAAACCTCATAAATTCAAAAACGGGAAGAGCCCTTAAGAGCTTAAGAGAAAATGAGATTCTCGCAAGCTCACTTGGAATAAATGTCTCTTATTATAAAATCCTTGTATTTGTGATTTCAGCCTTCTTTGCAGGAATCTCTGGAAGCCTTTACGCTCACACAGTATCTTACATCTCACCTAACGATTTTGGTCTTGGTGCATCTCTCAACTTCCTTGCAATGATTGTAATAGGTGGTCTTGGATCTGTCCCTGGATCAATTCTTGGAGCAATATTTATCACAATAATACCCGTGTTTTTTGCAAGAACCTCCTTCTCTCCCTATGTATTTAATGGAATTATGATAATTTTAATTATGATGCTCCTCCCTCAGGGTCTAATCTACCTCCCCAATCTGTTTAAGAAGAAAGTTTAGTTTTGACACACGGGGTTTAACAGGTTATCATTAATTTGGTTTAGATTGTTAGGAGGTGGGTATGAATAAAAGGTTAAGATTTGTCATTATTACTTTTATGCTTTTTGTACTACTACTTAGCACCCATTCAGTTTATGGAGTAATCAATGAAAACCAAAAGGAAGTGGCTGAAAAATTCTTTAAAGCGTTTGAGCTTAATGATTACTCACTCATAGAGTCACACTTAACAGATTTAATGAAGACAGCTTTTAAAAAGGATACTTTTGAGAAATTAAGGAATCACCTTGTATCATCATATGGAGAACTGAAGTCATATAAGTTGACAAAAGAAGAAGAGAAAGGGAAGTATAGAAACTATTACTATGAAACAATCCTTGGAAAGAAAACCATAACTTTTATAATCACCATGGAAGATAATAAAATTGCTGGCATACATTTTAGATTTCCATTCTCGTTTACAACCCCATATCCTCTTATTGGTGGATTAATAGGTCTTTTAATAATATTTTTGATACTAAGAAAGTTCATCTGGAAAGATTTTATAATAGGCATTGGAATCCTTTTAATCATACTTATTGTTCAACCCTTTGTTCAGAAACTGATAAGCTTCAAAAACCCAGTTGTTCTATCTTTATGGATTGGTTTTATAGCAGCTGTATTTCAGGAAATTCCTAAATACTACTTCTCGAGAAAAAAGAAAATTATTAATGCGCTCTATGTTGGAAGTGGATTCGGGTTTGGAGAATCGCTGTTTATCTTCTTATCAGCCTTATCAGCAGGTACACTCTCTATTCTTAGTCTTATTGAAAGACTTCTTGCGTTCTTCTTCCACACAGGAACCACATCTCTCTTTTCCTATGCAGAGAAAAGAGGCTGGGGAATGAAATCTCTTATACTTATGATAATACTACACACCATAATTGATTCCTTTGCTGCCTACTGGAATATGAATCCACAGAAAACTTATATTATCT